>NZ_SUMG01000006.1 GCF_009910325.1 Isachenkonia alkalipeptolytica | reverse complement strand
AAAGGCAAAGAAACATGGCCTTTCTTGCTTTTTAAATGAAATATTCAATTTTAACATAAAAAACAAATTAATATTTGAGTTTTAGACGACCGAAGCAAGGGGCGGGGTTGCATTTATACGCAACCTGCCGTCCCCTTTGTGTTCTTTCTGTTAGGCCGCTTCTTTTTGAAGGGCAGCCTGCTTTTGAAAAAGCATTCCGAATCGTACTAAAACATACAGTACCATGGCAGCGGCCCAGGCGATTTGAAAGCCTCGGATGAAATCCAGGGCTCCGTTTTCAATACCCTGTACCGAGAAGTAACCGGTCATACCGTTAAAAGCGATGGCGCTGATCACAAAGGGAAAGGTAAAAGCCGAATAACTGGGGTAAAAAGGTAGTCGTAACATCTTCGGCATCTGACTTAGGGCAAAGACGGTCATCAGTAAGCCTAAGGATCCTAGAAATACCACCATTCCCATGCTTTTTTCCGGGAAAGAACTTAAATAGCCGGCCAACAACAGACTTGCCGGGGCGGCAAAAATAATGGCTATGGGCTTTGCAGCCTCGGGAATTTCCTTTACCCAAAACACCCGGTAGATGACAATCGGCAACCACAGGAGATAAGCGAAAAGCCCAAACCAAAAGACTGCCTGGCCCAGGGCCTCCAGGCCATACAGAGGGGCGGTTACGCTGGCGACCACAATGCCCACATACATCACAAAATAGCTGCTGAAAACTTTTTTAATCGAAAAGTTCAAAACGTACTTTTTTGTAAAAAGGACAATGATCAGGGCGTTGAGTACTAATGAAAGGACCCATAATCCAAAAGCTCCCGCGGGGAAATAGGGGTTAATATAAGTGCTGAGGAGCATTCCCCCCATGGTAAAGGTGGGGAAAATGGATCCGACCACGGGATTGTCAAAGCCTTCCCTTAAGGATTTAGGAAACAGAAGGACCTTTACAATTAAACTGAGAAAGATCAGGGCTGAAATACTTCCAAGGAAATACCGGAGACCGCCGGCGTAAGGACCGAGTAAATTTCCCAGGGCCGCAAGGCCCAGCATCAGTCCGGAAATCGGCAGGGGTAGGGTTTTTAAAAAACGTTTCACCGGCTACACTCCTTTGACGTCTTCATCCAGGTTTTTCATGCCCATCTCCCGAACAATGATCTCTGAGGCACTTCTTGCAACTTCCCCCGTAAAGGATACGCACTGGGCCTTATGCTCTCCCGAGGCCATATCCATGCCCTTGGTTAAAATGCTACAGCATAAAACCTTATGGTTTTTCTTAAAGGATTCTTGTAATTCATGAGCAAGTTCGAGGGTCTGTACGCTTTTGGGATCCTTCGGAGTAGTGCCTTGGGTTCGGCCGAAGAAATACCCCAGGGCCATCACCCCGCCGGACACCGCGCCGCAAACGCATTTGGAGCGTCCGATACCCACGGGAAATCCCGAGGCCATGGCCACCATTTCCTCGGGCATATCCAGTTCAAAATTCTCTCGAATAGAGGCGACAATCGCCTCGGAACAGTAATAGTTTCCCTGTTGAAAATAATTTTCCGCATCCCGTTGGATTTTTTCCAAGCTTACTTCTTTTTTCATCATAATACCTCCTTAGTTTTTGTGAGCATCATAGATTTTGTTTGTGAGCATCATAGATTTTGTTTGTGAGCATCATAGATTTTGAATATTAAGTAATAATAATGACTTGCTTTTTTGATTAGTTATTAACGACTAACTCTTAAATATGTTAATTCCTTAACCATTATACCAACGGGGAAGTTGGAATACAATATATTCACTCATTGCAATATTTAATACTAATTACATGATTCATGAAATAAGTAAATCCTAAAACAAAATACAGGGTGCTCCACTTGTATTGAGAGTGAGAAGGTAAAATGATATAATTGAAGTTCGAATAATCAGAAAAATGAAAAGGGGTTATGTCATGACAAGGGAAAAAGATAAAATGTTTTCGGGATCAATCCCATTGTTTAAGGCAAAACACCATCATCGAAGGAGGATACCAATGAACTATTTAGAACTTGATACTCCCGCATTGCTGATCGACCGGGAGATTATGGAAAAAAACTGCAAGGATATGCAGGATTATGCGGATCGTGAAGATGTAGCCCTACGTCCCCATACCAAAACCCATAAGATGTCCAAGCTTGCGCTTTTTCAGGAAAATATGGGGGCAAAAGGGATTACTGTGGCAAAGGTCGGCGAAGGAGAAGTCATGGCCTCAAAAGGCCTTAAAGATATTTTCATTGCAAATGAGATTGTTGGTGAAATCAAACTTCGCCGGGTAAGGGAGTTGGCAAAGGATATCGACATTTCCTTCGGCCTGGACAGTATTCTTCAGGCAAAAATGGTGGAGGTGGCCTTTGAAGGGGCGGAAAAAAAGGCCCGGGTGCTGATTGAAATTGAAGTAGGGGAAGAGCGCTCCGGGGTGGTAACGGAAGAGCGCTTTACCGAGTTATTGGATTTTTTAAAGCAGTGCAGTAACATTGAACTCCTTGGGGTATTTTCCCATGATGGGCACTCCTACGGTGCAAAGGATCAAGAGGAGTGCAGAATCATTAACCTGGAGGCGCAACGAAGAACTCTGCAGTTTGCAGAACTGGCAAGAAAGAAGGGCTTTTTAATATCTCGAATAAGTATCGGATCCACGCCTTCCATGATTTTTAACTTTCCCATCTTAAAGGGTATTACGGAAATCCGCCCGGGCACTTATATCTTCATGGACGCTTCTCAGGCAAATGCCTACGGCAATTTTACCCGGAATGCGGCGACGATTCTCAGCACCGTCATCAGCATTCCCACGGAGCAAAGGGTCATCATCGATGTCGGCGCCAAGGGGCTTACCACCCAGCGGCGAACCAAAGGCTTTACCGCCACAAAGGGGCTCGGACGGATTAAAGACTGGTCCGGGGTGGCTCTTGAGAACGTCTTTGATGAACACGGCATCCTTAACCATCAAAAATTTCATGACGCCGTCCAAGTGGGAGATAAAATAGAGATCATTCCGAATCATATTTGCCCGGTGGTAAATCTTCATGAGACGGCGTATCTGATTTCCGATGGCAAGGTAATCGAAAAAATCCCCGTGGACTGCCGAGGGAAGCTGAAGTAGGGAAGAATGCATAGCATAAGTTTAAAAAATACAAAACCGCCTCCGGGTCCCGCGTAATGGGAGTTCCGGAGGCGGTTTTTATTTGTAATTAATATTTAGGCACTTTCATAATAGATATTTTCCCGTTGATAATCGGATTTTTCCAAGGAGCGCAAGGTGGCATCGGTCATGGGTTTTGGTCCGCACATATATAACTTGCTGTCATTTAAATTCATTTGGTTTAATACGTCGGTGACAAAACCTTTTTCTCCCCGCCACTGATCATCAAAGGCGACGACGGGTACGAAGGTGAATTTAGCACTCATTTGTTCAAATTTCTCAAAAAGATCTCGATAAATAAACTCTTCTTCTTTGTTCACACCGTATATCAGCGTAAACTCCTCAACCTTTCCGGGATCTTTAATCAAATCCTCCGCAATGGAGACGAAGGGAGTAATTCCGATTCCTCCGGCTACTAAAAGCACTTTCTTTTGCGTTTTGTCCACGATCAGTTCATGGCCCATGGGTCCTTCAAGGTGTGCCACATCCCCTACTTTAAAGGTATCGAATAAGATGTCGGAACCGTAACCGTTGGGTACGCGTTTTACCGTAACGGAAAGAGACTGGCTATTTTTGTTATAGGAGGAGATGGAAAAGGCTCGATACATTTTCAGATTCTGCTGAATTCTTACTAAGGCAAATTGACCGGGTTCATAATTGACAATTTCAGGAATTTTAAAGGAAAAAGTAAATTCCTTTACATCGGTGTTTAGCTCTTTGATTGCAGAGATGGTTGTAACAATATGTTTTCTTTCTTCATAACCCTCCACAGAAGTTTTTTCATAGATTTCCTGTGCTTCCGCCTCGGTACTTAAGGTCAATACGCCGGCAGGACAGTTTTCTACACAAGTGCTGCAACGAATGCAGTTGTTATCATCAATCTGATTGTTTTCGGAAAAATCCACATAGGGCGTCAGTTGCATCGGACAGACTCTGGCACATTTACCGCAACTATGACATAAATCCTGGTTGGCCACGGTGATCTTTTGATCGGTCTTTTTTGCCACGCCCAGGGTTTTACCCAACCAATAGGAACCTTTTTGCATCATACCCATGGGACAGAAATTACACCAGGTTCTGGGGCTGGTGATCAGTGCCAAGGTTCCGCCAATAATGGTTACCATCAAATAACTTCTTACAAAGATAAATCCTAATCGGTCATAAAACATGGGGGTGCCCCATAAGGCGGAAACCCGAACAAGTCCGCTACCGATATTATATGAAAAATAAGCAAGGAACAACCAGGCAAAGATTGGAGATCTGAAAAATTCGAAAATTTTAATATTTCGACTCCATCGGAACAATGCGGAATCAAACAAACTTCCGTGGGCACAGAAGTTACCACACCAATAACGGCCTTTGAAAAAGGATAAGGTAACCAGACTTAGAATTACCAGCAATACCGTCAATCCCAGTCGGGGAAACCAAAGACCTGCAAAAGCTACTAAAAGGGTATAGATAAATGCATACTTACGTAGGGGTGTAAAAACCCTATTGGCTCTGATAAAAAAGTTTTCCATGAGTAAATTTCCTCCTTATGCTTTTTTCATGATAATTGCCCGTTGGGGACATACGTTGATACATTTTCCGCAGCCGATACATCGTTCAGCGATAACCTTAAAGGGCTTTAAGAAACTGCTGCGATCAATGGCATTTACAGTGCAAACTCTTTTAGCCGGACAGAATGGAGATTTATCACAGGTGGATTCTTTAATTACGGCTTTTTTCATTGCATCACTCCTTTCTTTAAAGTGGTTCCTTGCTGAGTCTTTAAATATATTTGATTGCTTCCCTTTGGGGAGGGGGATAGACATTTATGATTCTATAACGTCAGAACTTCTTTGTTAAGCGGATTTCAGAAAAAGCAGAAAACTTTATTTTGCAGTGATAAGAACAGGTTGTTCTTTTAAGGGTTTTTCAAAGTGGTTATGAGACTGATGGAAGAGTATAGGGGAGGGGGGTAAGATGGAAGAAGCGGATGTTTGAAAATTAAAGGGGACGGAAAGGTTTGTTTTTTAAATCAAACCCTTTCGTCCCCTTTGGTTACTTTGTGTTTTTATTACTTAGCCTTCCTCTCGTAGCAGATTAATATTTTTACCTTTCATTACTTTGTTCATATTTCTCATGGAACACATTTTTCCGCACATGGTACAGCTGTCGTCATCCTTTGGCATAGACTCTTTTCGGTATCTTTTAGCTTTTTCCGGATCGATTGCTAAATCAAACATTTTTTCCCAGTCTAATTGTTGTCTAGCTAAGCTCATTTCGTCGTCCCAGTCCTTTGCACCTTTAATGTTTTTTCCTAAATCTCCGGCATGGGCTGCGATTTTGGTGGCAACAATTCCTTCTTTCATATCCTCCAGCGTTGGGAGTCGTAAGTGTTCTGCAGGGGTCACATAACAAAGGAAGTCTACGCCATGACTTGCGGCTAAAGCACCGCCTATGGCACTGGTAATATGATCATATCCCGGGGCGATATCGGTAACAATGGGACCGAGCACATAAAAAGGAGCACCGTGACATAGCTTTTTCTCGAGCAACACATTTGCGGGAATTTCATTGATGGGCATATGGCCGGGGCCTTCAATCATTACCTGGACGTTTCTTTTCCAAGCCCGTAGGGTTAATTCCCCCAGTACCATCAGTTCCTGGATTTGGCTGGCATCGCTGGCATCATTAATACTACCGGGTCTACAGGCATCTCCAAGACTTAGGGTCACATCATACTTTTCGCAGATATCCAAGAGTTGGTCATAATACTCAAAAAATGGGTTTTCTCGATTATTCAGTTCCATCCATGCATATAGTAAAGAACCTCCTCGGGATACGATATTCGTAAGTCTTTTGTTCCTTTTAAAAACCCCGGCGGTTTCTTTATTAATGCCCGCATGAATGGTTACAAAATCCACACCTTCTTTTGCATGCTTTTCCACCACATCCAAAAATTCCACTGCGGTAATATCTTTCAGTTCTTTATCGTAAAATCCCACGGCATCGTATATTGGTACGGTGCCCAGCATTGCGGGGGATGATTCGATAATCCGTTTTCTAAACTCTTCGGTTTTTCCATAGGAGCTCAAATCCATGATGGCCTCAGCCTTCATATCAATAGCTACCCGGACTTTTTCCAATTCCAGTTCTATGTCGCAACAATCCTTAGAAATTCCCAGATTTACATTGATTTTAGTTTTTAAGCCTTCCCCTATCCCCACGGGATCTAATGAGGTGTGATTTTTATTGGCAGGAATAATTATTTTTCCCTGGGCGATAAGGTTTTTTAAATCCTCAACCGCCATATGTTCTTTTTTTGCAACGATTTCCATTTCTTTTGTTATGATTCCTTTTCTTGCAGCATCCATTTGTGTAGTGAATTTCATTTGAATTCATCTCCTTTTTTATTCTAGGAATTTAAAACACATTCCTGATCAGCTTCAGTAGTAAAGATCATAATTCCCGTCGCTAGGAGATGAGAATAGTAGGTAAGTTAATATAAAAAAAAAGCTTACCCAAAGGTAAACTCTAATATTATCAAATCAATGATAAAAAATTATTGCTTCCCTACGGCAGTATGAACTGCATCAAGTTTAAAGAGTTAGGATTTCTCCCTCTCAGCCCAAAGGCACCCCTAGCAAATCTATTTAATTGAGTTCATTATAATACACTAGCCCGGGGATGTAAACAAAAGATTAACGAAGTATAAAAAATGGTTTGAGAGAACCTTTTCCACTTCCAAGGGTTCATCGGCATAGTATACGGGTTTAGGATAGTTTACGGAGGCAAAAAATAAAGGGTCTTCCGGCTTCGAATCCATTTCAAGCCCTTGATCATTACTGAAAAATGTTATTTAATCCAAGTATGGGACTGTGGGACTGCTGGGGATGCCCTACTTTTTTTTCATAGAGATGCTGGGACCGATAATTGAAATCATCGGCTATATCGCCATTATTCTTTCCTTTTGGTATGGAATCATCAGTTTGGAGTTTGCTCTGGTGTTCTACAGTATTCTGGAGAATTTCGGTTATCGGCAGCTCACCACCTTGTGGCGTTTTGTCGCCTTTTGGCAATATAAGAGAAAGGGCAATAAGTGGGGGGAGATGAAGCGAAAAGCCTTCAGTAATAATGAAAAATAAGCACCAAAGGGCAGGAGGGAACGGGACACAAAAGAATATAAATTAAAGAGACTCTTTCCGGAGTCTCTTATTTTTTTGCAAGGTTTTAGGGGCAAGGAGAATAATAGGGCTGTTGGGAAAAAGGGGACTTGACAAAAGAACATTCGTTCTGTATTATGAAGGAACAAGCGTTCTGAAGGGGTGTTGATAAAGATGAAAGCAATTTTCCATATCGATGTAAACAGTGCCTATTTATCCTGGGAAGCCAAGGACCGCCTGGAAAAAGGGGAAACCCTGGATCTTAGAAGGGTACCCTCGGCGGTGGCGGGTGATCCGAAAAAGCGAAACGGGATTATTCTAGCCAAGAGCATTCCTGCGAAAAAATCCGGAATCAAAACCGGGGAGGCCTTGTTTGAAGCCTTTGCCAAATACCGGGATCTGATTGTGGTGCCGCCCAATTACGCCCTGTATATGCAGTGCAGTCATCAAATGAATGAAATCTTTAAAGAGTATTCCCCCTTAGTACAGCGCTACAGCGTGGACGAGAGCTTTATCGATTACAGCAATATGGAGCATCTATTCGGGGAGCCCTTGAAAGTGGCCCATGAAATTAAAAGCCGGATTAAAAATGAACTAGGGTTTACCGTGTCCGTCGGGGTATCCACCAATAAATTATTGGCAAAAATGGCCAGCGATCTGAAAAAGCCCGACGCGGTCATCACCCTGTATCCCGAAGAAATTCCTAAGAAAATGTGGCCCCTGCCCGTGGGTGACCTGTTTATGGTGGGGCGGCGAACCCTGCCGAAGCTGGAAAACTTAAATATTCAAACCATCGGGGACTTGGCCAACACCGAGGTGGGACTGTTAAAACAGGTGTTAAAATCCCACGGGGTGCTCATCTGGAATTACGCCAACGGAGTGGAAAACTCTCCGGTGGCGGGAGGGCCCCGAGAGGTAAAAGGCATCGGGAATTCCACCACCATCCCCTACGACGTATACCGGGAGGAAGAGGCCTTTATGGTCCTTCTAAGCCTTGTGGAAACCGTGGGCATGCGCCTTCGGGCCGGTGGATATGTGGCGGGCCTTGTGAGTGTGGGGATTAAGACCAATACCTTTCTTTATTACTCCCATCAACGGAAACTGGAGCTTGCCACGGACAGCACCCAGGAGCTCTACGAAATTGCAAAGGAACTTTTCCAAGAGGCCTGGGGCGGCGAGGTACTCCGTCACCTGGGGGTTCGGGTATCGAATTTAAAAGAGGGAGGCATGCGCCAACTCACAATTTTCGAGGAATCCGGGGAATATGAGCGGCATCAAAAAATTGACCGTACCATTGATAAACTGCGGCTCCGTTATGATCCAAATTGTGTTTTCCGGGGATGCTTTGCCAACACAAAAGTAAAACCCCTCCAGGGCGGCGTCGGCGAGGAGGACTACCCCATGATGAGCAGCCTCTTGTAAACCAAAGGATAAACCAAAGGGGACGGAGGTGTTCGGTTCATGATGCACCGGATCCCTCCGTCTTTTTCTGCATTAACCAAAAACGACGGGTAATTATCATCGGAACCGGGGGATCATAAAGTTAGAAAGCAACCCAGAAAAGTACTTCCTTAAAAAAGAGGATATCAGGATCTGTGTACCGAATTAATCTAATCGGGTTTGAAAACGCTGAAAAGCACCATATACAAACCGCTGAAGGGGAAAATTTTGAGGAGTTCATGGTCTTGGATTTACAGGAAAAGGGATTGCAGGGGATCCACGGAAGATTTTATATCGACAAGGCTGACTACAATTGTTTTATCAGCAGGTGAAAGATTGTTTGAAACATAACAGAAAGGGTAAAATAAATATAAGGAAACAATCTGAAATTTCTGACAAAATAACAAGGGTGATGATTTCTTAGGAAGTTGAAAGATGACACTAAGAGGGAGCAGTAGTGAAACCGGCCCGGGGGCCGGTTTTTGTTTTGAACAATATAAGGTCAAAAAAAAGAAAACCGAAACCGATTCCAAAATGGATGGGAGCGACTGCATATGGACTTTCAAGAGGCCCTGGAGTTTGATAAGAGCACCTATGATGTGGTCACCCTCGGGGAGCTGGTGGTGGATTTTATCTCCGGGGAATATCTGGAGGAGACTAGGGACCGGGGGATGAAGGATCTTCAGGTTTTTTCCAGGTATTTTGGTGGTTCGCCGGGATGCCTTGCGGTGAATCTTAAGGCCCTGGGCTTTCATCCCGGGATTATTTCCGCCCTGGGCCGGGATTTTCTCGGGGACTATTTGCTGGATTTCCTTGTTCAAAAAGGGGTTTCCCTAGAGGGGATCAGTCGAACCCAAGAGGCGAACACCTCCGTCGTATTTGTTTCCAAAAGCAGAAACAATCCCAGCTTTCTCGCCCTTCGGGGCAGTGATAAACACCTTCGGGTAACCAAAGCTCAAGAGGAGGTGGTCGACGGGGGAAAAATTCTTCACTTCACTTCCTGGAGTCTCTCCCATGAACCAAGCCGGTCAAGTACCCTGGCCTTGATTAAAAGGGCTAAGGATAGAGGGATGAGAATTTCTATGGATCCAAATTTCAGAGAGGTTCTTTGGGATAACAAGGAGGAGGGGCGAAGGATCATAAAGGAGATGTTTTCCAAGGTGGATTTTGTAAAACCCTCGTTGGAAGATGCTCGAAATCTTTTTCCCGAAGACGCCCATAAGTCCCTTTCGCCAAGGGAATACCTCCATAAATTTCTAAGTCTTGGAGCCAAGATGGTGATTTTAACCCTGGGGGCTGAAGGGCTTATTGCAGGCAACGGAAAGGAAGAGCGAAAACTGCCGGGGGGTAAAAACCCGGTGGTGGACACCACGGGAGCGGGAGATGCCTTTTGGGCGGGGCTGTACGCCGCTTTATTAAAGGGCTACTCCCTGGAGAGGGCCTTAAAACACGGCAGTCAGGTTGCGGACTATAAGCTCGGCTATGTGGGAGGAATCCCTCCCCTTCCGAGATTTCAAAAGTTCATGGAAAAGGAGGAAAAAGAGGATGCGAATAGGCTTTATGAATCCCCAGGGGAATTTTGACAACAAAGACTCTTATTGGACCGCCCATCCGGATTTCGGGGGCCAATTGGTTTACGTCAAGGAGCTGGCCCTGGCCCTGGATCAATTGGGAGTGGATGTGGAGATTTTTACTCGACGGATTGAGGATCCGGAATGGGGGGAATTCCGGGAAAAAGAGGAGATCTATGAAAACTCGGGAGTGAAAATTATAAGGATCCCCTTCGGACCGAAGGGATTTTTAAACAAAGAAAAGCTGTGGCCCTACTTAAGGGAGTACGCCGAAGGGGTAAGCGCCTATTATGAAGGGCAGGGAAGGCGACCGGACTTCATGACTGCCCATTACGGAGATGGGGGCCTTTCCGCCGTCTATTTCAAGGAGCTTACGGGGGTATCTTTTTCCTTTACGGCCCACTCTCTGGGGGCCCAAAAGATGGATAAACTGAAGGTCTCCAAAAGCAACGAAGGGGATATGAACCGGATTTACCGATTCTCCGAGCGTATTGCGGCAGAACGGAGGACCATGGAGGAAGCCTCCCTGATCTTTGTCAGCACGAACCAGGAAAGGATGAACCAGTACGCCCATGCACGCTATAAAGGAGCGGTTTCTCCGGAGGACGAAAAAATCAAAGTGGTGC
The DNA here is from genome assembly GCF_009910325.1 of Isachenkonia alkalipeptolytica. Taxonomy (NCBI): domain Bacteria; kingdom Bacillati; phylum Bacillota; class Clostridia; order Eubacteriales; family Clostridiaceae; genus Isachenkonia; species Isachenkonia alkalipeptolytica. The sequence continues at coordinate 175,017 of NZ_SUMG01000006.1, read as the reverse complement.
CCCCGGGGGTGAATCTGAAGATTTTTAATACCCACAGGGAAAATTCCGAGGAGGCCCGCACCCAAGCGGAGCTACATAATAGCCTGAAAAGGGATCTTCGGGAAGACCGGTTCGGGCTGCCCATCATCTTCATCTCCGGCCGATTGGAAAAAAAGAAAAACCACCTGGGCCTTGTGAAAGCCTATGGGGAAAACCCGCCCCTGCAGCAGAGGGGGAATTTACTGATTGCCTTAAGGGGTGTGAAAGACCCCTACCGAGGTTATCAAACTTTAAAGGATGAGGAAAAGGCGGTTATGGACAGCCTGATGGATGGCATCAACCGGATGGACATGAAAGGGAAAGTGGCCTTTGTAACCCTGGAGAGCCAAGAACAGTTGGCAGCGGCCTACCGATGGATCGGCAATACCGGCGGCCTGTTGGCCCTGCCCTCCCTTTACGAACCCTTTGGGCTGGCTGTTGTGGAAGCCATGGCCTGCGGCCTGGTAGTCGCGGCGACAAAAAACGGAGGACCCTCGGAGATCCTGAGGGAAAAGGGGGAGGCCTTCGGATTCCTGATGAACCCGGAGGATCCTGGAGATATGGGAAAGGTCCTGGAAAAAGCCCTTGGAGATCAAAAGCTTTGGCAGTGTCTTCGGAAAAAGGGCATTCAAAGGGTCCATCAGAAATACACCTGGGAAAGTACGGCAAAGGGGTATCTTAAGGGGATTAAGGAGCATCTCGGGGAAAAGCCCTTGTAAAAACAGAAAAAAGGGGGTAAGAGGAAGTGGGAAAAAAAAGAAAAAGAACTGTGAGTTTAGCCAAAAGAGAAGAACGACTGGCCTACAAACTGCTCATTCCGTCGTTAATCATCCTTCTTTTGATTGCCATTTATCCCCTGGGGCAGGTGTTTTATTCCAGCATGACCAATCGTCAGTTTGCCAGCGGACAAGAGACGGAGTTTATCGGATTCGAGAATTATCGCAGGCTCTTAAGTCTCCGATTGCAAAGGCTGGAACCCCTCCGGGATGAAAACACGGGGGAAGTGTTAAGAGACGGCGAGACCAATGAGGTGGTGCGGGAAAGGCCCATCGACGTCCTGCCCAGAGAGCCTATTCGGTACCGGGAATTAAGACAATTCAGTGCGCTGGGCAATCGATATGTCATCGGGGCTACGGACCCGGACTTCATTCAATCCGTGGTAAACACCATTAATTTTACTGTGGTCTCCGTATTTCTTGAGCTGACCTTAGGGCTCGGCATCGCTTTAGCGGTCCATAATCATTTTAAGGGAAGAGGATTGATGCGAACCTCCATGTTGATTCCCTGGGCGGTGATCACCGTAGTATCCGCTAGAATCTGGGAGTGGATGTTTGTGTCCAACCGGGTGGGGCTTTTTAACACGGTGCTTGCAGCCGCCGGGATCGGCGACGGGCGAATGGATTTTCTGTCCTCGGGGATGAGCCAGATGTCCGCCATGATTGCGGTGGATGTTTGGAAAACCACCCCCTTTATGGCCCTTTTATTGCTGGCGGGGCTTCAAACCATTCCCGACGAGCTATACGAGGCGGCGGAGATCGACGGAGCCAATAAATTCCGACAATTTGTCAGTGTCACCTTGCCCCTGTTAAAGCCCGCCATGGCCGTAGCCTTGATTTTCAGAACCCTGGACGCCTTAAGAGTGTTTGATGTCTTCCAGGTGCTGCTGGGACAAAGCCGTTACTCCATGGCAAGCTATAATTATTATCAGTTAATCGGAAATCGAAATATGGGCCTGGCTTCAGCGGTGGGGGTAATCATCTTTATTATTATTTTCGGCTTTGCCATTGCCTATATTAAAGCCCTGGGGGTGGATCGCGATGACTAAGATAAGAAAATCCAAAGTTAAAAAAGTAGCGTTTTATCTGTTGCTGGCCTTTATTCTCTTTTACCTGCTCTTTCCCTTTTACTGGGCGGTGAATTCGTCGTTGAAAACCGAGGCACAGATTCAAATGACCCCGGCAACCTTTATACCGAGAGACCCTGTAACCCGGGAGTTTTCACCGAGCTTTCACAATTACCGGGTGATCTTTGACAATCAGCAGTTCATAAGGGGCGTTTGGAACTCTACGGTGGTGGCGGTATCTACCACGGCCCTGGCCTTGACGGCGGGATCCTTTGCGGCCTTTGCCCTTGGGAAACTCCGATTTAAAGGAAGAAAGCCCGCTCTTTATATGATTCTGGCCATGACCATGTTCCCTCAGGTAACGGTGCTGGCAGGGCTATACGCCGTTATTAACACCCTTAATTTATCCGCAAGGCTCAGTATGATTTTGTCATACATGATCTTTACCCTGCCCTTTACCACCTGGGTACTGACGGCCTTTTTCAAGGGGCTGCCCCCGGCTCTGATGGAGTCCGCCCAAGTCGACGGCGCCACCCCTTTTCAAACCTTCTATCGTATTTTACTGCCCTTAACCGCACCGGCCATGGTAACCACTGGGCTGCTTGCTTTCATTGCCGCATGGAATGAGTATCTCTTTGCCCTAACCTTTACGTCGATTGACCCCGGGGCAAGAACCGTCCCCGTGGCCATCGCCTATTTCGGCGGGGCGGTTGCTAGACAGGAGCCCTTCGGGGAGATCATGGCCGCCGCCGTGGTTGTGACGGTGCCCATTGTCCTACTGGTGTTGATTTTCCAACGACGGATCGTTGCAGGACTCACGGCGGGGGCGATCAAAGGATAGATCGAAGGCATAGGATCCATACCATTTTAAAAAGGAGGCTGAGCGGAAAAAAGGAGAAGAAAAGAAAGTCAAAAAAGAAAGTTGGAAAGTAAAAAGTTGGGTCTCTGTTAAAGAAAAGAGAAGAAAAGGAGGATTACCATGTCGAAGAAAAAATTATTGCTGATCATGTTTTTGGTTCTGGCGCTGACCTTCTCCGGCCTTGTAGGCTGTGGAGAGGGGGAGGAGGATTTGCTGGATGACCCCGATGAAAACGGAGCCGCCCTGGACCCCGATGATGCGGACGATGAAGATGAGGCCGACGATCCCGGAGATGACATTGTAATAACCGTTGCAGCGGGCGCGGTAGGACAGGAATTTGAACTTACGGAAAAAGCCGCCGAGATGTATAGCGAGCGTAATGAAGGGGTTCGGGTAGAAGTGCTGGATACCCCCGACCTGGCCGATGACCGGTTGGGACTCTACCTTCAGTTTTTTGAAGCCCAAAGTTCGGAAGTGGATGTCTATCAGATTGATGTTATCTGGCCCGGAGATTTAGCCGAGCATTTTGTGGACCTTTATGACTATGGTGCGGAAGACGTGGTGGGAGACCACTTCCCGGCCATCGTGGAGAACAACGAAGTGGACGGAGAATTAGTGGGAATCCCCTGGTTTACCGATGCGGGACTGCTGTATTTCCGAACGGATTTATTGGAAAAATACGATCTGGATCCCCCGGAAACCTGGGAAGAGCTTGAAAATGCAGCGGATGTCATCCAAGAAGGGGAACGGGCCGACGGAAACTCCGATTTTGTAGGTTTTGTATGGCAGGGCAACGCCTATGAGGGTCTTACCTGTAATGCCTTGGAATGGATCGCCTCCAATGAGGGTGGACAAATCATCGAACCCGACGGAGAGATTACCGTCAATAATGAAAATGCGGTGGAAATCATCGATATGGCCGCCGGCTGGGTAGGAACCATTTCTCCCGACGGAGTAACCGGTATGGCGGAAGAAGATGCCCGGGCGATCTGGCAGGGCGGCAATGCGGCCTTTATGAGAAACTGGCCCTATGCCTATAGCCTAAGTGAAGACGATGACAGTGCGGTACAGGGCGTATTTGACGTTTCCGCATTACCGGCAGGCAGCGGAAGCCCTGCGGCAACCCTTGGGGGATGGCAATTGGGTGTCAGTCGATACAGTGAGAACGTGGAGGCTGCGGCGGATGTCGCCTTATTCTTAGCCTCCGAAGAAGTTCAGAAGATGAGAGCCATTGAAGGTGCCTTCAATCCTACGATCATGTCTTTGTATGAAGACGATGAGGTATTGGAAGCCGTGCCTTTCTTCGGAAGTCTTTATGATGTGTTTACCAATGCGGTGGCGAGACCTTCCACGATATCAGCACCCCAGTACAATGAAGTTTCCACCGCTTTCTTTAGAGCGGTACACAGTGTGCTTACCGGGGATATGGACGCCGCCGATGCGTTGGAAGAACTGGAATTGGATTTAGAAGACATCACCGGTTTTTAACTAGTGGAAGAATCATTTAAAAGGGTAAGTTTATAAAAAGCCCTGGGAAAGAATGGTCGGGGCCGGGAATCCTCGGCTCCTGCTGCCCTTGGGACGTTTCAATAGGGAAGCAATGACGGCCCTCGATGCCGAATGGAAATGGGGGCCGTTGATACCGGATACAAAGAAAGGGAGGAAATGCCATGACAAGCGGCACAGGAAACTTTGGACAGGATCCCTGGGTGATCCGGGAGGATCGCTACGGAAAAGAAGACCTTCGGCTGGTGGAAACGCTTTTTTCCATAGGGAACGGTACTTTGGGCATGAGGGGAAACCTGGAGGAGGGCCCTGGAGAGACGAATACCCAGAGCATACAGGGAACCTATATGAACGGTTTTTATGATTCGATCCCCATTGTTTACGGAGAAGGCGCCTATGGCTATGCAAAAAGCAATGAAACCATGCTGAACTTGCCCGATGCCCAGGGGATCCGGCTGATCCTTGGGGGAGAAGTTTTTTCCCTTGAAGAGGGAACCCTCCTGCATTATGAAAGAGGGCTTTACATGATGGAGGGGATGGTGAAGCGTTTGATCCGTTGGCAGTCTCCCCGGGGGCGGGAAGTAGAGATTCATATTAAAAGGATCATTCCCTTTGAAGAAAAAGGACTGGCCATGATTGATTATCAAGTGACGCCGTTGAACTTCTCGGGGGAAGTTGGGATTCGTTCCACCCTGGACCCTTCGGTGTTTAATAAGAGTCACAATGAGGATCCGCGAATCGGAGCGGGAATGGAAGGCAGCCTTTTAGTCCCCGAGGATACTTCCGTGGAAGGGGAAAGAATGCAAGCCGTCCATCGAACCAGATTCAATCGTTATACCCTATGGACGGAAGTGCGCCATCAAAGCAATATTCTGGAGAAAACCGTCAATCCCGCCATCGATGAAGAAGGCTTAATGACCGTGGAGCTGTCGGGGGTATGTAGGGAAAAAGAGGCTTTTAGGGTCCTAAAAATCATTACTTATCACCATTGTAAAACCGATGAAAAAGCGGGGTTGGAATTATTAAAAAAGGAGAGCGAAAAAACCCAGAGGAAAGCGGTAAAATGGGGGTTTAATAAATATGAAAACAATCAACGGGAATACCTGAAGGATTTTTGGGAGAAGGTCTATGTAAGAATTGAAGGAGCGGGCCATCTTGAGCAGGGAATGAATTTTAACCTTTTTCATCTGCTTCAGTCCCTGGGGAAGGACGGAAAAACCGCCATTGCCGCCAAGGGACTGACGGGGGAAGGGTATAACGGCCATTACTTCTGGGACACGGAAATCTATGTTTTTCCCGTTTTCCTATATACCAAACCTGAACTGGCTCGGAATTTACTGATGTATCGCTATCAAACCTTGGATCGGGCCAGAGACAGAGCCAGGGAGATGAATCATAAAAAAGGGGCCCTGTATCCCTGGAGAACCATCGACGGCAGCGAATCCTCCGCCTATTATCCTGCGGGTACCGCCCAGTACCATATTAACGGGGATATCATCTACGCCTTGAAAAAGTACGTGGAAGCCACCGGAGATGAAGAATTCTTAAGGGATTACGGCCTGGAGATGGTCCTGGAGACCGCAAGGATCTGGATGGATCTCGGACATTTCAATAAAAGAGGGAAGGGGAAGTTTGAGATTTATAATGTGACGGGGCCGGATGAATACACCGCCCTGGTCAACAACAATTTTTTTACCAACAGCATGGCGAAAATGCATCTGAACTACGCTTGTGACAGTGCCGTCGGGTTTGAAGACCAGGACGCCGAGGCCTATTATGCCCTGATGAAAAGGATTGCCATGGATAAAGAAGAACTGAAGGGCTTTCAACGGGCCGCCGATAAAATGAAGCTTATCAAAGATGAAGCCCTGGGGGTCTATCCCCAGGACGACAGTTTTTTGGATAAGCCCCCCTGGGATTTTGAGCAGGAACCGAAGGAAAAAAAACCCCTGCTTCTTCATTATCATCCCTTAAATATCTACCGCCACCAAGTCTTAAAACAGGGGGACGTGGTCCTGGGACTGTTTCTTTTAAGCGAAGAATATAGTCTTGAAGACAAAAAGAGGAATTACGACTATTACGAACCTCTGACCACCCATGATTCCTCCCTGTCCTACTGCATTCACAGTATTATGGCTTCCGAGGCGGGGTATGGCGATGAAGCTCAAACGTTCTTTCGAAAAACCGTAAGAATGGATTTGGACAATGTGCTGAAGAAAAGTCACCACGGCATCCACACCGCCAATATGGGAGGTGCCTGGATGACTATGGTTTTCGGGTTTGGGGGGATGCGAACGGATAAGGAAAAACTGTCCTTTCGCCCCGTCCTTCCCGGAGGTTGGGAGGGCTACAGTTTTCGGATCCTTTTTCGAGGCGCCGGGCTGGAGGTTATGGTGGGAAAAAAAGAAACCCTGTATACCCTGTTAAGGGGGGATTCCATCGAATTTAAGCACAACAGCAGGGATTACCGGTTGGATCAAAGGCAAGGGAGCTTGAGGCTTCCAATGACAAATAACTAAGGGGGAGAGAAGATGTCGAGTTTAAAAATGATAAACCTGAACAAGGTGTATCCCAACGGCTTTCATGCGGTGAAAAACCTGAATCTGGAGATCAAAGATAATGAGTTTATTGTGTTTGTAGGACCTTCCGGTTGCGGAAAATCCACCGCCCTACGAATGATTGCCGGTCTTGAGGAAATAACCGAGGGCGAGCTGCTGATCGACGGAGAAATTATGAATGATGTATCCCCTAAGGACCGGGATATTGCCATGGTGTTTCAAAACTATGCCCTTTATCCCCATATGACCAATTATGAGAATATGGCCTTTGGGCTGAAACTTCGGAAAATGCCAAAGGATGAAATTGATAAGCGGGTACAGGAAGCGGCGGAAATTTTAGGACTCCGCCCTATTCTAAAGAATAAGCCGAAACAGCTCTCCGGAGGACAGCGACAGCGGGTGGCCCTGGGGCGGGCCATTGTTCGAAATCCCAAGGTATTTTTGATGGACGAGCCTCTGTCCAATCTCGATGCAAAACTTCGGGTACAGACCCGGGCGGAAATCTCCAAGCTTCATCATCGATTGAAAACCACCTTCATTTATGTGACCCATGACCAGACGGAAGCCATGACCATGGGAACCCGGATCGTGGTATTAAAAGACGGCAAGGTGATGCAGGTGGATAGCCCCACCAACCTCTACGAAAAACCGGAAAATAAATTTGTCGGGGGATTTATCGGTTCGCCCCAGATGAATTTTATCGAGGGAAAGTCCCTGGAAAAGGATGGAGAAGTGGGGCTGGTCTATGAAGGGATTTCCTTTGCCATTGACAAAGAAAGGCAGGAGGCCCTCCGGAAGATGGGTTATAGCAATAAGGAAATTATCATCGGTATTCGTCCGGAGCATTTGAACGTGGAAAAAACGGAGAAGTCCGGGGATACCGGTCTGGTGGAGGTTACCGAGCTTTTAGGTTCAGAAACCTATCTCTTTATTAAGCTCAAAAAGGCGACCCTGGTGGCGCGGGTAGAGCCGCAGTTGGAGATTCAAGTAGGGGACCATGTGAAAGTGGGGATGAAAGCCCATAAGGTACATTTATTCGATGGGGAAACCGAGGAATCCATCCTGCATAGGGAGCGACAGCAGAAGGCCGATGCTAAAGAGTAAAATGTAAAAAGATTCGGGCATAGAAACATAAAAGTAATAGCGAAACCCTTTTTATACAAGGGGCTTCGCTTTAGTTTTGCGGGAGTTTTTTATGGGCGTTGAGCCCCGGGCACCCGGGCAGTGATCCTCGTCGGTTTGTGTTACAACCTCAAAAGGCGCTGCAATAAAGCCTCGGGACTTTCCTGATAAAAACCGGGGATCACAAGGTCCGCCTGGGAGAGTTGATCCCTTTTACCGATGCCCACGGCAATCATCCCCGCCGCCTTGGCCGCCGCGATGCCTGCCCGGGCATCTTCAAACACCAGACAGTTTTCGGGAGGCAGCCCCAGTTCCCCGGCCCCTAATAAAAACACCTCGGGATCAGGTTTTGCTTTTTTTACCCGGTTCCCGTCGATGATCACCTGAAAAAAAGGGGTGAGGTTCAAACGGTCCAAAACCCTTCGGGCGTTTTTACTGGCAGAACCCAGGGCGGTTTTATAGTTTTTTCTTTGGAGCACTTCTAAAAAAGGGAGGACCCCGGGGAGAATCTCCCCGGTTCCCATCTGATCCACCAGGGCTAAATAGTGCCGGTTTTTCCTTTCCAGAAAGGGCTCTTTTTCATCTTCGGTCAAGGTAAGCCCCCCAAAGGATAGAAGGAGATCAAAGGCTTTTTTTCGGCTGACTCCTTTTAGGGCTTCGTTATCCTCTTCGGTAAAGTCAATGCCCAGCTCCCTTGCCACGGCCTGCCAGGCAATGAAATGGTATTTTGCCGTATCCACAATCACGCCGTCCAGATCAAAGATAAAACCTTTGATTTCTTTCATCTTATCATCTCCTTTTATCCTCCGACCGTCCTTCGGCCTGGGTTAGGCCACAGGTCAAAACTTAGGTTCCGGTATTTATTAATACCCTGATATCTTGAAAAACACCGGTGAGCTGACAATGAAACTGCAAAAAATCCCTCTTAGACCAGGAAAAACCTATGGTTTCTGAGGGCTTTTCCTTGAACTTTAGAAAAAATTTCGATATAATGATAGGTCCGAACACAGGATGAGAGGAGTTTTCTATGAGCTCGAAGAAAAGCCCGGAATTTAAAAAAGAAGAAAAACGACTAAAATATACCAAGGATTACATTCAAAAAACCCTGGAAGCAACGGAGATTTATAAAAGTCAATACAAAGAAAATATCCAGGAGGCCATGGAAAATCTGGATTACTTAGACAGCTCCCAAAGCTATATCAGTGTACTGATTAACACCCAGTTTATGGAGACGGCGGAGAAAAACTTTAAGCAGCTGCAACGGGTAAAAGATAAACCCTATTTCGCCCGGATCGACTTTATTCCCCAAGAGGGACAAAAGGACCCGGTATACATCGGAAAAACCTCCCTGATGCGGGCGGAGGACGATGTCCCCTTAATTGTGGACTGGAGATCCCCCATCGCCAATGTATACTACGAGGGGCGCATCGGAAAAACCGAATACGAAACCGCAGCGGGAGAGCAAAAAGGAGAACTCACCTTAAAACGACAGTACACCATGGAAGAGGGAACCTTAGTAGACTATATGGATATTGACATCGCCACAAAGGATGATTTTTTACAAGCCTCCTTGGAGGCGGGGGCCGACGATAAGCTGAAGGATATTGCCTCCACCATTCAGGGAGAGCAAAACCGAATCATCCGGGCGGATATGAAAAATCCTTTGATCGTACAAGGGGCTGCGGGAAGCGGAAAAACCACCATTGCCCTGCACCGAATCGCCTATTTCATCTATACCTATGAAAAAACCTTTGATCCCGATAACTTCATGATTTTAGCACCGAACAACATTTTCCTGGATTATATTTCCGGGGTGCTACCGGAGCTGGGGGTAGAGGAGGTACGGCAAACCACCTTCATTGATTTTATGAAATCCTTAATCGGCAATAAAATCAAGCTGATCGGCACCGGGGAGAAACTAAAAACCTTTTTAGAAGCCTCGAAGGGGCCGAATGCCTCGAAAGCACCGAATGCCTCGAAGGAATACGGTGCATCGAACCCACCGAATGCTGCTACGGCAATCATCGCATCTGAGGAGGCGGCGCAAAATCCTGAAGATTTTGACCTCACAACCGGGACGCAAAACCTTGAGAATCTAAAATGGCTGCTGAAGTTTAAAGGCTCCGCGGCGTATCTGGAAGCCTTGAAGCAATATATCCGAGAAATGGAACAGGATTTTCTCCAAAACCTGGATTTTACCCTGGGAGAGCATGTTCTGGTCCGAAAGGAAACCATCGAGGAGTTAATCCTAAAGGATTTTAATCATTTACCCCTGTATAAACGGCCGGAGGAATTGAAAAAGACCCTTCGAAACCAATTGAAAAAGAAGAAAAAAGAAGTACTGGAAAGTATTGAGGCGTATTATGACGACCGGATCCAAGGGATTCGGGTAAAGGTTCCGGAACTGGAAGAACGCAGACAACAAACCCTGCCCCTGATCGGAAAACGGGATGCGGAGTTGAAGGCGCTGGAAAAGGAAGCCAAGACCTTGGTGAAGGATTATACCGCCGGGTTTGTAAAAGAAGATTTGTATGCCCTTTATCAGGACTTTACCACCGATAAGATTATTGAGCAGAAAGAGTTATGGACGGAAAAAGACCGGGATCGCCAACAATACTTTAAGGATTACCATCAAAAAACCTTGCAAAATAAACAACTGGAACTTGAGGATCTGGCTCCGATGGCCTACTTGAAAAAAGCCCTATTCGGTTTTAAGGAGGACATCACCATCGGGAATGTGGTAATCGATGAAGCCCAGGACTTTAGTTTGTTGGAGGTTAAAGTACTGAAGGAACTGCTGAAAACCGATAAGTTCACTTTGCTGGGAGATCTTTCCCAGGGGATCCATAGCTACCGAAGCATTGACAACTGGTCGGAGCTTATGGCGGAAGTCTTTGTGGATGAGAAGCCTACGTATATGGAGCTTACCCAAAGTTACCGTACCACCATCGAGATCATGAATCTGGCCAATGAGGTCATCGACTTTTTGGATGATCATGGGGTGAAAAAGGCGAAGCCGGTGATCCGTCACGGGAAGGCCCCCACCTATCAGTACTACGACGATGAAGGGGCCATGGTACAGGATTTGAGCGAGGAAATCCTATCCTTACAGAGGGAAGGTAGAGAATCCATCGCTGTGATCTGTAAGGACCGGGAGGAAAGCCTGGACCTGAAGAGAAAGCTTCCGAAAAATTTGAAGACAACCGTGTTGAAAGAGGATCAAAAGACCTACGGATCCGGAATCACCATCGTACCCTCGTATCTGGCCAAGGGCTTGGAATTTGACAGCGTGATTATCTGTAATCAAAACAGTTACTATGAAGACAATCCCATCGACATTAAACTCCTGTATGTTGCCATCACCCGAGGGATGCATACCCTTTCCATCTTCGAAGGAAACGACTCCCGTTCCCTGCTGAGAAAGATTTACGGCAAATCCAACACCAAAAGCATAAGTGCTTAAGGGACTATAAAGGACTATAAAGGACTAAAAAGGACTATAAGGGCGACAAGCAACCTAAAGGATGAATCGTAAGAAACGATAGGTAAGTTTATTTAAAACTTCTCTGTCGTTTTTTTATGCATTAATCAATCAAAGGAAGGATGGAATCCTTCAAAGCGACGGGATAGCCCCTGGATTACCACAAAGGAAGGGAACGGTTAAAAAAAGATCATAATACGTAAAGATATTTATAAATTTTAGAGGAATCCGGGGATGGATAGCGAATATATAATAGGAGGAAAGAACTGTAAATAAACATCTAAATACAACAAATACAGCCAGATGTTTCTTGGATGGCGCTAGGGGGATACGATGAAAAATTATAATAAAAACTCAGATACTAAGAATCTTAAAACCAATCAAAGTTCCGGGGACAACCGGAGCACAATCGAGGAAAGTGCTTCCCATAAAGAAATTAAAATCCTGCTGGGGGTGGTTGCCGGTATACTGATTTTGTTAATCGGAGGCAGTGTTTTTGCAAATTTCCAAAACAGCGGGGATGCCCGGTTAGAGGCTTTGGAAGAAGCCCTGTTAAACAACAAAAGCCGAATGCTTCGGGAGTACGATCCGTTATTGGTAAACGCTGTGGAAATCCATGACTATGAAGTAACCCACCAAAGCCGGGAGTATGATCATGTGGCTGTTGAAATCCTGATGCCCGATCTGGTAACGGTGTACGATGCTTACTTTGAGGAGATGATCCAGCAGCAGGTCTGGCTGGAAGAGGAACCCAGACAGAGTCTTCAGGAGATTTACCGCCGCTCCGTGGAGCAGGGGGAATGGTCGGTGTATCCCTTGAAAAAGGAAGTGTTACTAAAAGAGGAGAATGACCAGTGGCAGGTTCGAAACCCCGAGGTGTTAGAGCCGGTGCTGCCCCATAATCCCACGGAGGAAATTGCAGAAGGCTTTGATCAGGTCTTAGAGGTGATGGGAACTTCTTTGGATTTTGGGGTAAGTGATATTGATCCGGTTTTAAAGGATGTGATGACCACCTTGCTGGAAGAGGGTTTTTTCAATGAAGTTTCTTTTGACTGGCACCGGGATCCGGAGGGAGAAAACTACCGAATCACATCGAAGGTCAATGAGATTATGAAGATGCAGGAAGTCGCCGGTTTAGATGATTTTCGCCATCGTAGGGAAGAGATTGTAGATCATCCCTCCTTAGTGGATGTGGTTATGGATGAGGTTCGGGAGAAAACTGAAATTGAACGGGATCTTAGGGTCTTTGAGATACGGGAGGTGGATCAACCGAATAAGGATGATTGGGGCTATCGTTTAATTTCACGGGGAGGAGTCGGCCAATACTATCGACAGCTGATGGAAAACATTGAAACCTTCCCCCATATGGCCCGAATGAACTTTTCCCACTTACAGAATTACTATAAAAGCGTCCAAGTAACCGACGGAGATCCCTGGCCCGAGGCATTACAAACCTTTGACCATGGAAAACAGCAAGTGTTGGCAAGGGATCATGCGGGGCCGGATCGACGAAAACTGATCTTAGAGGACGGAGGACTTTGGTACCGGATTTATGATCCCGTAAAGGGGGAAGTGGTGGAAGAACTCCTTATCACGGAGGAAATTCAACAGGAAACGGTCCTTGACGAAGAGGGAAATCCCTACTCCAGAAACGACATTAAAAGACGGGAAGGCTACGATTTGGTGGTCTACGGGGAAAATGGAGAGCATATTTACCAGGTGGATTGGGAACCGGACCGGACTGCAACCAAACTCATCCACAACGCCGGGGACTTTCACCAAGAGGAGATCTTTTATCTTGCCGATCGGCCCTACCATATGGGGGAGCGGGGACAGGGAAAAGACCGGCAACGAAAAGAGATCCAGCTGATGGATATGGAAACCGAAGAGGTGCTGATCGAAAAAAGCTATGAGCAGTTAAGCGATGAAAATTCCATGCTTCATAGTAATTACTTTGTCAGCGAAACCTATGATATGTTGCTGGTTTATTATCGGGGACTGAAGGAGCTGTCGGAAGAAATCTTCCCCGAGGGCAGTCTTCAGATTTACCGGGGCACCGAAAACGGCCTGGAAGTCAATCACAGCCTAGCCGAGGCTTCCCGGGAGGTCGGAGGGATTCAAAATTTTGTGGTGATGGACCGGGAGCGGATTTTTCTAGTAAACCATCAACAGGAACAGTGGGTGCTGGATCTTCAGAAAAACACCATAATTTCCGTGGCCCCGGGCCCCTTTGAAAAAAAGGCCCTGGAAGAGGAAACGGCCAAGGCTTTGGAAGAGGAAGCTATGGAAGGCGGGGATGAACGGGAAGAGGCCCCAAGCCCCACGGCCTTTGATGAGTTTGAGGATCACCACTACCGCTTTACCCCTCTGTCGGAGGATCTATTCTACGTAGAACTTTTCATCCATTCCAGCGGCGGCGGGGAGGAGTTTCGCCGGGAGATATGGACCGTAAAGGATGAGGTCACAAGAAATATGGTTTTTCACCAGGAAGACCAGGGCTATACCCTGAGTTACTCCCTAGAGGATCAGGTGTTTATCCTGATGAAGGATTTCCATGAGCTACTGGTCTTGGAAGGAGACCCTAAAGTCCTGGGCAACCTTCCCGGGGAAACTACGGAGCTGAAAATGGAAGATCTTTTAGACCATGAAGCCTTTACCCTGCTGGAGCGTTACTCCGAAATCAACGGGGAGCGGGAACCGGGAGCCTTGATGATTTACGGGCAACATTATTTTTTCAGCCCCTATGAAAGGTTTTATTCTCCTGACAGCCATCAACGGTATAATCCCTTCCGCTATGACCGGTCCACCGGAAACCTTTTTTATATCACCCGGGGCGGCGATCCTTATATTCGTGTCCTAAAGCGGGACAGCGACCATCCGCCTCTGCTCCCCCTCTGGGATTATCAGGAGCTGAAGCTGGATGAGGCCTTTACCACCCTGTATTACCGGGACCACCAAGGGTCAAGAATCTATAAACTCCCCTCCTTTCTCGACGCCCTAAATGACAGCGGGACAGAAAGATGACAGCGGGACGGAGTTTTTGTCATCTTTTTTAAACTCCTAAAGTAACACAAGCCAAAACACACTATAAGAGGAGAGAAGATATGGATATCAATATAGTGGGAATCATTATTGTAGCATTGTTTCTTCTAGGAACTGCGTTTCATTTAAGAAAGCGAAAAACCCTAATAATAACAAGCTATGTCAAGCCGATGTTGAAAATCAGCTTACTTATTATCGCCGTGATATTCATTTCGATGGCACACCTTATTCGGGGAGAGACGGTGGATTACCTGATAGCCCTGTCCGCTATAGGTTTTATGATTTCCTCCATCTATTCCCAGGGAATCAGTGAAGAAGGGGTTTGCTATTTTACGGGGAAAACCTTTATCCTGTCTACGGCTCCTTGGAATAGCATTAAAAAGGCAACCCTCAGTGAAGGTGAAATCCTAGGGATCGAATTCTCCGGCAAAACGGCTCGGTTTAATCAGGCCTACCGAGGAAAAGATACGGAGAAGATCCTGGGTATTTTAGAGGAGCATAACCTGGATACGGAAAAAGAGAAATAGTGGTGAGGAAAAGCGGGAAGTCTAGAGGAGGAAAGACATGAATGTAGAAGTACTAAGTTTCATACTGAGTGTTATATTAGTGTTTTTGATTATCGCATTGGTTTATATAGCGATTTTTGAAAATCCGAAGAAATTAGCAATTCAAATGAAAATCGATAACAACCCTTATTTATCGAAGTATATTAAAGCTCAAAGGGCATTGGATATTACCGAGGCTTTCGGCTACTTTACCATAGGTGTTCTTTTAGCCTTAAATGTAATCCCTCGGGAATATGCGTTGATCTACTTAGCTCCTATAGTATTACTGGAAAAAACCCTTGGCTTTAAAATCAAAAAGAAATATCAACCGTAAATAATCCGGAAGTAATACGATAAGGACCACTAAAAAAAGATGAACAGAACGGAGGAAGATCCATGTTTTTCAACGTTGTTCTAATACCGATGCAGTTGATTGTCATCTATATGGGGTTGAAAATCTTCCGGGAGCCTCAGAGATTTCATTTTGAGATTAAAAAAATCCATGAGTCCACGGAAGGCCTTTTTGATGAAAAGTACATAAGGAAATATAATAAACGTTATATGATTCCTTTCTTAGGGATTTTGTTCGCTATTTTACTGGTGATGTCCCTATCCACAGCCCTTTTTCCAAGAGAGATTTATCATGAGGTGATCATGGGAGGGTTCTTTCTTTGGTTTGTGGTGTGTATCGCTTTTCATTTGATCACTCGGCTTGGTATGAGCAAGAAAATCGCCGGAAGTTAGCTGAACAACAAAAAACGAACTCAAAGGAGAGGGAGACAATGAAAGCCGAAAAAATAATGTGGGGAAGTTTGACCGTTCAAATGAGCATTTTAGTCTTGATCCTCATTTCAGTCCTTACAGGTAGACCTGTATCAAATCTATTAGCCGGAGCTTTTGGTGTTTCCATGTTTTTATCTATTCTTTCCTCTATTTTTGTTCGAAATGAGAAGAAAAAATATCGGATAGATTAGAAAATCATAACCCCGAACGCTTTTATCAATGATATCTTAATCATCGTTTTTGTCAGGCGTTTTTTTATTGACGTCCAGCTGTATCTAGTGTATAGTTACAGTAGATCGGAGGTGGAAGCCTTGAACCTATTAATCTCAAATTTATCCCAAACCCCTATTTATGAACAAATACAGAACCAGATCACGGAAATGATACTCTCAGGCAAAATCACCTCGGGAGAACAGCTGCCTTCCATCCGACTGATGGCGAAGGAACTGAAAGTCGGGATTATTACAGTAAAAAGGGCCTACGAAGAGTTGGAGAAGGAAAAACTGGTGGTAAATCTTCAAGGCAGGGGCTGTTTTGTACGGGAAATTGACCTGAAAGTAATGAAAAGGCAACACCTTAAAGTCGTAAGAAACCAACTGAAGGAGACCTTAGCGTATTGTAAAAAAACAGGAATCTCCGAAGAAGAGCTTAAAAATCAACTGGACAGGATATTGGCGGGAGAAAAATGAATCCATACGCATTGCAAGTCAAGGATTTATCAGCAAAAGCAGGGAATTTTCAACTGAAAGATATCAATTTTTCCTTAGAAAAGGGAAGAATTATGGGACTGATCGGTAAAAACGGCGCCGGAAAAACCACGATGATCAAAAGCCTATTGCTTCAAAATCCAACTACTAAGGGAGAAGTGCTGTTTAACGGACGGCCCTTGCTTGGAAATGAAGAGCCGGTTAAAAGAAAGTTGGGGATTGTGTATGATCAGTTAATCTATCCGCCGGGAATGAAGCCGAAGAAAGTAGTGAAGATTTTTGCACCTTTTTATGATCGGCAGGTCTACATAGAACGATTCAATGCTTTGATGGAGCGATTTCAGCTGGATCCGAATAAAAAGCTTGTGCATTATTCCAAGGGAATGCAAATGAAGTTTTCTGTGGTAATGGCTCTTGCCCATAATCCGGACCTGGTCATTATGGACGAACCCACCGCAGGCCTCGATCCCGTAGCCAGGGTGGAGCTCTTGGACTGTCTGATGGAACACATGCAGGATGAGGAAAAATCCTTGATCTTTTCCACTCATATTACCAGTGATTTGGAGAAGGTTGCCGACGATCTTACCTACATTGATGAGGGAAGGATTATCTTCAGTGAAGAAAAAGATGCTCTACTGGACCGGTTCGCCGTTGTAAGTATCGATAAAGCGGAGATGACCGATGATATAAAAAAAGCCCTTAGGGGAGTTAAAGAATCAAGTTTTACTTTTACGGGACTATTGGAAAACAAAAAGATCCTTCAGGGCATCAACGGCGTTAAGAGCAAAAGACCCACCATAGAGGATGTAATGATTTACTCCGGCAGGAAGGGAGGGGAAAGTGATGTTTAAACAATTCCTATCTTTTCAGCGAATGCTTTTCAACTCCGTAAGTACTCCCGTGGAGAATGCTAAATTAACCGTTGCAACATATTTACTTCTGGCCGTTAGTTCTTTTTTTCTGGTCAGTAAAGGCTTTGGTATTACCCTAATTGTAATCCCCGCGGTAAGTTTCGTTTTACTTTACAACGCACTGAACAGTGATAAAAAAATATACCAGTTGCCACCGGTCAGCTCAAAATTTGCTCTGATAAACATCTATTTGTTCCAACCCATTGCCATGGTAGCTACTTACTTGGTATTTACTTTGGGGACCATGATTATTGTAGGACATTTCGTTTTAGTCCTGAGGATTATAAGAGGGAACCTTGGACAGGAAGCCCCGGAGGGCACAGCGATAACAGAAACAGCCACGTCCTTTGAGGGCATAGTCTTCGTAGCCCTGCTGTATCTCTTAATATGGTTTGCAGGAACGACCATTGCACTGATTAAAGAAAATCGTATCCGAAGGGCAGTCCTTCTCAGTTCCATTGCTGTATTTGGAGCCGGTATTGAAGTGCTGGATAGAACACTGCCAAGGCTACCAAGGGGAGTGGAATTTGACACTACGAGTTTTCTACACCGCTTCAGCGAGGCATCCCATGCACCGGAAATTCTGATAGGCCTGGGATTACTGACCTTGCTAGTCATTCCCATATCCATTAAGGTTGGCCGAAAGCTTTATAATACTTAAGGGGTCATAAGAGAACTCATGGAAGGATTAATGATGTTTTCTTAGCCCTTAACTAGAAAGGTTGTGAATTGATGGAACTTGTTTACTTTTTATTGGCCACCATAATGATGTACGTTTTATCTTCCATTGTTTTCGGAGCATTAAATAAGAGTACCTTACTACTGTTTAGTTCTTTGCAAAAGCGAATTTCCCTTCTTAAGAGAAAGAGGTACTATTACATTGGAGTTAAAATAGGAATGATTTTTGTACTTGTATTTCTGAATGAGGTGTTTACCTTAGGGGCTGTACTATCCGGGGCAATATTCGGTGTGTTAATGGGACTAACGGATATTACTTTTGGTAAAGGTATGGTAGAGGGCGGCATTATTTAGGAATTACAAGGAGGAGAAGGGCTTCAGTGTTGAGGTCATTCCCACTGATTGCGTTAACGAAAGAATGGAGGATGTCACATGAACATCGAAGGAATAATTATAGCCACAGGTTTTATGCTCCTAGTAGGAAGCATCGTTTTCATGATTATTTCAAACATACCAAGAGGACTGCGGTTACTGGCAAAGGGACTACTGATTTTCGGCGGGGTGATGATGATATTACCCGTCATTTTAAATCATTATTTTCCGGAGTCAAACATTCACCAGATTGGGCGAATCCTAAGCTATATGTCCTTTCATTTAGGGATTGTCACGATCTTATACGGTAAGATTTTTATCGGATTTAAAGACGTTAAGTACCGAAACTCCAAGTGGAAACCCGTAAATAATCAACCCTTGTTTGTCTACATGATCGCCTACTTAATCAGTCAAATATTTGCATATGGTATGAATATTGATATTCTTAAAGAAGTCATTATAACGGAAAGCAGTACCCGGACCAGTCCCTTCGGTGTTCCCTTTATCCTGTCTATAATGGTAGGAGGATTGGTTTATATTAGCACTGTAAAGAAAAGGGAAGTTTCCTAATAAAGGAGGAATTTTATGAACCCGGGAGCATGGATTGCCATTTACATGCCGGTTTTCATTCTGCTTTTTGTAATTATTCCCCAGCAAAATCAAATGCAGGCCCTGGCAGCAAAACACAATATAAAGAGAAGGAGGAGGACTAGAATGAGCCATGAAATGATTAAGAAGTATATCGGAAAGGTGTGTAAGGTCACCACAGGATCCTATGGAAGTACTACTTCGGGAAAGATTGTGGATGTTAAGGAAAATTGGATTGAGTTGGAAACCAAAAAAGGGATTGAGCTGATGAATGCGGAGTTTGTTCAAAACATTAAAGTGGAGGAGTAGTCTATTGATCCACAAAATTAAAAATAAGAGAAGTATATTGAAGTTTTAGGACCCCCTGGATGCAATGATCTGAGGGGGCTTTTTTAATAAAGAGAAATAAACCTTTGAGGGAAACTGCATTTTATACCCTTTTGTCCTTGACGGAACCCCGTCATGGCTATGGGATTGTTAAACATGTGGAGAAGATCACCAAGGGAAGAATCCGTCTAGGCTCCGGTACGGTATACGGAACCCTGACGAAAATGCAAAAGAGCGGTATCATCACCGTATATGCCGATGAAAAACAGAAAACGATCTATGCGATCAATGACATCGGTAAAACCTTGATACTCCATGAGATTACAAGACTGAAGGAATTACACGAAAATGCACTGACCTACGAGGGGGAATCCAGATGATGAAAAAAATCTTTACCCTGGGCAACTGGTATATTTTAATGAATGAAACGCCTGCTGATGAGATTAAAACCTCGCCTCAGGATGATGCTCTCCCAACTGGTGTATATCCTCCCGATTCTGTTGATCGGAGTCCATGCACTCACAAAAATCTCGGAATCTTCTTCCGCTGCCGGTCGATTTTTACCTGGATTATTTGGCTAGCCTTAATTACAGGGATCATTGCAAACGGAAGTAATGCTGTTCGTGCTCTATTGTGTTATTTTAGGGTAAAGAGGAAGCAAACCGAAGGATAGTCCTACCAACTTTAAAACAGGAGTGAAGTCCATGGAGCCCGAAAAAATTATCATCTCAAGGATCATATTTACCCTATTGATCGACAGCTGCAACGGAAAACCGATATTCAGTGGACATCATTCACGGGATGGATGATCCGTCTTTTTTTTGCTCTCCGTCTTAAGGCGGAGGTGAAAATAGTCCTGGGAAGGATTAACTCCAAGGAGAAGTACAGTAAAATTAAAGTTAACAAGAAAAGGATGATAAGGGAAAAGCTAAAAAAGTGATGTTTCAGGGAACCGAGGGATTGTAAGAGGAGAAATAAAATGGGAAAGTACTAATTT
The DNA here is from genome assembly GCF_009910325.1 of Isachenkonia alkalipeptolytica. Taxonomy (NCBI): domain Bacteria; kingdom Bacillati; phylum Bacillota; class Clostridia; order Eubacteriales; family Clostridiaceae; genus Isachenkonia; species Isachenkonia alkalipeptolytica. Next base: position 154,680 of record NZ_SUMG01000006.1, on the reverse strand, counting down.
GAATGGATTGTGAACTAAGTTAGAAGGGAGTTCGAATCAGATGAACATGAATAAGCATAAAAATGATGATAAGCATCAATTGGAAAAATCTTATAAATTATTAATCCTTTGGTTGGTTTCTTTATTTATCTTTGCGGGTCTCTTTAACACTCTGCTCACAAGAATTGGTTTTCAGCTTAGTTCAAAGATGACCACAATCTTTTGGCTTTATTTTACGAACTTATATTTTATCAGCATATTGGGGATGATTTATAAAACCGAGCGGGTGTACTACATCAACTACATAACCTATAAAGAGGCCCGGGATGCCACCGGGGAGGAGCGTAGAGCCTTTGCCTACAAACATCTTAGGGTCTTTATTGTCGCCGCTATCGCTTTTCTATTTTATTCGATTCCGTCACTTATCTTGCAGTTTCCAAGAGGACTGGACATCGGAGTGTTTATGGGGATCATGATCGTCGTAGCTATAAGGACAGTACCATTTAAACTAAAGGAAAACAGTCAAAGAATACAATAATCTATCCAATGTTCTTTATTAGTGCAAGCTTTGCTATATTTAGGAGAACCTCCCACGACTGAAGTCGTAGGCTTCTAAAAGTCTTGGTTCACCAGACTTAGTGATTAGAAATAGTCCCTACGATTGTTAGGTTATGATACCCTCGGTTGACGCATCAGACCGTTGCTCTATCGTATATATTTAAGTAGAAGTTAAGGGAACGCTTCGGTGATATATACGTAAAAAGCCTAGTGATCATTGTCGAGATGAAGTCGGATTCCTTGTGTGGTAACAGCACAAGGATACGCATTACCTACAGTTATGTAGAGGATTTTGATACACATGGGAAGCGGTTTGCTTCTTATTATACTGGGATATTTAATTAAGGAAAAGAAAATGACCCTTTTGATTGCAGGATACAATACTTCTTCTAAAAAGAAAAAAGCGGAATACGACACCGAAGCCCTTTCAAAAGAGAGGGAAAAATTTCTCCATTGTTATATCGAAAGAGGAGCAGAATGACAGCGGGACGGAGAAACTGTCATCACTTATGGTTGTGAACCAAATATTAGTAATTCCGGATGCCACTCTGAAAAGGGTGGCATTATGTTTGCATATCCTTCTGTTTTAGGGGTAATTATGGAGTAAGAAAATTATCACACCAATCAATGACAGTGAATATTTTGCCTTGCCTGGATCATCGCCAGTTTTTTGAAAAAGAAAAAAGGGCAAAAATTTATGATATAAGGAGTAAAACCTATGGATAACAGCAACTGGTACGCAAAACTGGTTAAACCGAAGTGGGCACCCCCGGCATGGGTATTTGGTCCGGTGTGGTCCTTACTCTATGTGATCATCGCAGTATCCTTCGGCAGTGTTTTTATACAGTTTTTCCGGGGGGATTTACCCTGGGGGATTGTGCTGCCCTTCGCACTGAACCTAGTGTTTAATGTTGCTTTCACGCCGTTGCAGTTCCGATTGAAAAACAATTTATTTGCAGCGGTGGACATTTTCTTAGTCTTGATAACCCTGATCTGGGCCATGATTGCCATCGGGCCCTATATCCAATGGGTGGCCTATATCAATGTACCCTATCTGTTATGGGTAAGCTTTGCAACGGCTTTGCAAGTGGTGATCACTTGGCTGAACCGGTAACCGGGAGAAATCAGCAAACTCTCTAGAGTACTTAAAAAGCACTAAAAGTGCTGAAAACCATGAAACTGCATCCTCCCCAAAAAAAAGCCTTCTAAAAAAAGCCCCCAAAAAAAAAGTATTTTTAAATTAAAGAAGAATAACTAATTATATATAAATATTTAGAGGGGGTAACTTAATTATGAAAAAAATTTGTTTGGCAATACTGGTAGGTGCAATGCTTTTAATATCAGGATGTAGCGAGGGAACGGAGGGAAGCGGCAACGATGAAGGCAGTTATGAGGGAGATAGCCGGGGATTACTGTATGAAGGCACGATCAACGGTGCAACAGTTTATTTATACGGTGGGATGTCGGTATTGACGGAGGAACATCATTCATTAGCAACAGGAGTGTTGGAAGCCTTCGATCAGGCGGAGGTATACGGAGAGTCCTTTGATTTTCCATTAAGCCGTCGAGAACAAGAGGAACTTCAAGAGGCGGTTATGAAATACGCACCGGATGAAGACGGGCTGAGAGAGGTTTTATCGGAAGATGTTTTTCAGCAGGTCAGGGATATTGCCGTGGAACAGGGCGGGTCCTGGCAGTATTTGAGCCGGTTTAAACCTTGGTCAGTGAGAAATCTAATTGAGTACACTGGTTATCAGAACAGTTCACTTAGCAGCGACCAGGGAACGATGGACTATTTTAAGCAACGGACAACGGAAGAGGATATGGAAACAAGGGCTCTTTATAATTACGAGGAACTGATCCTGTTTCATAATGAACATAGCAACCTAATTCCCATAGAATCCCAGAAGCAAATGCTTAAGGATACCTTAGAAGAAATCGAAGCCGGCAACCCCGGTAAAACGGAATTGATTCGTGCCTGGGAACAAGGGGATACCCAGGCGTTGGAAGCTATGCTGGATACGAAGCTCAACCATGAAGACAGCGGCGTTCAGGACTATTATCACCGGGAGTATAAAGGTCATAATCAAGAGTTTGCCAAACGCATTGAAGCCTTAATATTGGAAGAAGAAAAAGAGAGCTACTTTTTACAGTTTCCTGTGCTGAATATGGTGGGTGCGGATAGTCTCATCGAGGAACTGGAAAAAGCGGGTTATGACTTTACGCCGGTGGAACTGTAAGATTAAGAAGTGCTCAACTGGGTATAATGTCTTTGTGGGGTAGCGTCATAAAGAGTTAGAGCCAGTAAAGAAGTCGTCTCTGCAGAAGTTAACGGAACCGATCAACCCTTTGCAAGGAGGACAGAACATGAAGCTACGATTCAGAAAGAAAAGAAAACGAAAATGGTATTTTAAAAAATTCCTATGGACACTATTTGGCCTTGTGATTGTTGGAATCATCGCAGGGCTTCTCTTTATGTATTTTCACCCGGTTTTCGGCGGAAGTCCCAGGGAGGAACAGCAGGCGGCCTACGAAGAACTGGACAATTACGTGGAGGGGGAATTCATCAACGAAACAGAGAAGGAGTCGGAAATGGGCCTGACCTCTATAGGGGGGCTGATTTGGGACTGGGTCACGGAAAGAGAAGACCGTATTCCTTCTGAGAATGTTCCTGTGGCCCCCCTGGACTGGGAGCAGATCAACAGTGAAGCGGACAGTTTAACCTGGTTCGGACACTCGAATTTTCTCCTTAGTATCGATAACAAAAAGATCCTGATCGACCCGGTTTTTGACGATATGGCCTCCCCGGTGTCCTTTGTGGGGAGTCGCAGGTTTACCGAGGACATTTTCCACTTGATTGAGGAACTTCCCCGAATTGACGCGGTATTTATTACCCACGACCATTATGATCATTTGGATTATCCCTCGATCCTTGCCCTAAAGGAGAAGACGGATCACTTTTTCGTTCCCCTGGGGGTGGACGCCCATCTTATGGAGTGGGGAGTGGCGTCTGGGGACATCACCCCGATGAACTGGTGGGAGCAAGTAGAGTGGGAAGGACTGGACATTGCAGCGGTTCCCGCCCGGCATTCCTCCAATCGTAGTATATTTGACCGGAACCAAACTCTGTGGGCCGGTTTTGTGATTTCCGGCGAGAACACGAATCTGTATGTCAGCGGAGACACCGGTTATGGGGACCACTTTATAGAGATCGGAGAGACCTACGGTCCCTTTGACCTGACCTTAATGGAAGGGGGACAATACGATGAGCGCTGGCCCGACGCCCACATGTTCCCCGAGGAATCGGTACAGGCTAATATGGATGCAAAGGGGGATGTGATGATGCTAATGCACTGGGGAGCCTTTTCCCTGGCTCTTCACGGCTGGTCGGAACCTGTGGAAAGAGGGATTGAGGAAGCGGAAAAACAGGGAGTTTCCATTATCGCCCCCCAAATCGGGGAGACCGTGGATCTAGAGGAGCTGGACCTTACCATCACCCCCTGGTGGGATTTTTAGAAGAATATTGGATAAGCAACTGAAAGTTTTGCTATTTTATTTATGCAGAGGATAAAGAATGTCTGCCGATGGAATATAAATTTAAGAAATGAGGCATGGTTATGACGTATTTTACATTAGGAAGAAAAATAGATCCGACTTATAAAACAAATCTTATAATTCTTATAATGACCCTAACCCTGCTGGTCGCCATGGGGATTTTTACCATGGACTGGGGAGCCTCTTTGGTATTTTCCGCAGGATTTTTTCTGACCTGGGCCCTGGCCCGGGAAATTGATCCCCTACACGATACCTCCGCCTTTGTTGCAGCAGCGGCGTATCTTGTAATGACTGTGGGAACGATAAGGACTATGGAGACGATGGAGATCAATTTGGGACTGGTCTTTTGGACGGTGCTTCTGCTAAGGGGAATCACGAAAATCACGGGAAAAACCATCACCTTGGTGGATCTCTTAGGACTGACGGGCTTGGGGATCTATGTAATGATGGGACAGAAAAATGGGATCTACGGGCTGATTTTCACCGCAGCCATGGTTATGGGGTATACTAGGTTTCCGAAGCATAAGACGTTGAAAACCTTTATTGGGGTGGGTGTGATCCTCAGTGTTTGGGGAGTCATCAGCTATTCTATCCCGGTACCGGAAGCAGCCCTGCAAATGAATTCATTCCGAGGGGTTTTACTACTGCTAGGCCTGGGCCTGGGCATCTTTTACGGGGGAAGGCTTCGAAAAGACCAAGGAATTCGAGACGACCTGGGTGAGATCATGGAAAGCAGCTACGTTTTTCTTAGTTACATATTCTACCTGGGGATGTATGTTGCTCTCATCACCGCTACGGACCTGGGTGACGGAACCCTAAGTCTGTTTTTCGCAGTTATCCTGGGCGTCTCTTTCTACCGGGGATGGCTGTCGGTCTCCAAAAGATGACAGCGAGATGACAGCGGGACGGAGTTTTTGTCATCTTTTCTTTAAAATATGCATCAGCTCACAAGGAAAGTTTATTTTGTGAAAGCCAATGGAAGCTTAGTAACAGCGAGGATGCATCACTATAAAGGAGAAACTCACCTGTTTGCTTATTCTACGGAAGAGAATGGGAGGTGTTGGCTTTATGTTTTGGGAATATCCTGATAAACGGCGTTTTGCAATTCTCCCGATGGCGGCGATTCTATTAGTGGGAGTTATCACTACCGGCTGCGAAGAAAATCAAGAAACCGGGGAAGAACCCGGAAATTCAGTAGAAGAGGAAGAACCCTTGGTCCTTCCCTCGAAAGAGGAGTTTGCAGATCAGTTGAATGTTCCGTTGATGGATAGTCTATCTCAGCGCAGGTCGGTTCGGGACTATTCAGAGGAGGCATTGACCTTAAAAGAGCTGGCGGCATTATTGTGGTCGGCCCAAGGCATTACGGAGGAAGAGAGGGGTTATCGGGTAGCACCTTCAGCCGGTGCCACTTATCCCATGGAAGTTTATGTGCTGGCGGAAAATGTGGAGGGACTGAATGCGGGCTTGTATCGATACTCACCGGGAAGCCTATGATGAAGGTTTTTAGAAATTATAGGAAAATTCAATGAGGAAAATAAGTTTATCAAATAGCCGAGAATACTCGTGACTTTAGTCGTGTAGATGAATCGGCTTCGGTTGTGGCATCGCTGTAGCGATGGATAGCAACCGTAATATGTTGTTTAATCGAACCATTAAACAGCCTCTTTGCGATAGTATTCAGCACTTACATATGTTATAATTAAATAGAGGTGATTCCCATGGCTACCATGCATTACGGGCGTGGATACGTCTATTCTATTCAGTATCATTTAGTTTGGTGCGTAAAATATCGTCATGATATTTTACGCGGATAAATTGATGCAGATGTTAAAGCGTTATTACGGAAAATCGCTGTGGATAACGAGATTCAAATTATCGAAATGGAATCTGATAAAGATCATATTCATTTACTGATCGACTGTAAACCGCAGCATGTTATTCCCAGTATCGTTAAAGCATTTAAAGGGGTATCCGCCAGATTACTGTTTAAAAAACATCCGGAACTTAAACAACGCCTCTGGGGTGGCCACTTATGGAATCCCAGCTACTTTGTAGCGACCGTCAGTGAGCATACGGAAGAACAGATCCGTAGTTACATAAAAAGTCAGAAAAAGAAATGAGGGGAAAGTTGTGCTACGCCACAAAGCCTATAAATTTCGAATCTATCCGAATCGGGAGCAGGAGATCTTAATTGCTAAAACCATCGGCTGTTCCCGGTTTGTCTACAATCATTTTTTACGTTTGTGGAATGAAGCCTATGCTGCAACCGGTAAAGGGTTAACCTATCATGCCTGCGCAGCAATGATTCCTCAAATGAAAAAGAATGAAGGGACCCTTTGGTTACAAGAAGTGGATAGCATTTCTCTTCAGTCCTCTGTAAAAATCTTTCCGATGCCTTTTCCCGATTTTTCAAAAAACAAAATAACCCACCGCAGTTTAAAAGTAAAAAGAACCCGGTTCAAAGCTATACAACGAAAAATGTGAACAACAGTATCAGAATCGTTCATAACTCCATTAAATTACCCAAGTTAGGCCTTGTGAAGTTCCGGAAAAGTCAAACCCCTAAGGGTCGGATATTAAATGCAACCATCCGAAAAAATGCCGGCGGTAAATACTTTGTTTCTCTCCTTTGCGAAGAAGAAATTCAGCCGCTACCGAAGACAAATTCCGCGATGGGAGTGGACCTTGGCATTACGGACTTTGCCATTCTTTCTGACGGGCAAAAGATCGATAACCATAAATTCACGTCTAAAATGGAAAAGAAATTACAACGGGAACAGCGTAAGTTGTCGAGACGCGGGTTGCAGGCTAAAGAGAAAGGAATCAATCTCTTGGATGCAAAAAACTACCGGAAACAAAAACGCAGGGTTGCCCGGTTGCACGAAAAAGTAATGAATCAACGGAGCGACTTTCTGAACAAGCTGAGTACAGAAATTATCAAAAACCACGATATAATCTGTATTGAAGACTTGCACACGAAAGGGATGCTCCGTAATCATAAACTGGCAAAAAGCATTTCCGACGTATCCTGGTCCGGTTTTGTGAACCGGTTACAGTACAAAGCAGACTGGTATGGTCGGGAAGTCATCAAAGTGGACCCATGGTTTCCGTCGAGTCAAATTTGTTCAGCCTGTGGCCACAAGGACGGCAAGAAACCCCTGAGTATCCGGGAATGGACTTGTCCTATTTGTGAGGCCCATCATGACCGGGATATCAATGCCAGTAAAAATATTTTGACCGAAGGTCTACGAAAACAAGCGAAAGCTTAAATAGTATCCAGAACCGTAGGTACTACGGGGATAGCTTGGTAAAGAAGAGAAACCGCTGTAAGTAAAGAAATACGCTTGCAAGTATGCTCTGTTCCCAAGAATCTTATGACTTCAGTCATGAGAGGTTCAAAGCTTTCATTTGTACCGGTGCCCTGCCTCTTGGGAAAAGCGGTATACTGAAGGGCAAAAAAGCCACCACCTATCATTTATCCCAGGGCAAAAGACAAAAGCAGTTGGAAGATTTTGGTGCAACAATCGGGAGTGAGGCGATTGTCACCGAGGGAAACATTATTACCTCCCGGGGGCCCTCCACGGCACTGGGGGTTGCATTTAAACTCTTGGAAATGCTCACCTCAACAGAAGAAGCGGAGAAAACCAAAGAACTTATGGGATTTTAGGAGATGACAAAAACTCCGTCCCGCTGTCATCTTGTATGTACCCATGGCTTCAGGGATGCTACAATTTAGGAAACAAAGCGAAGGAAGTTTTTTACATATATCAACAATTTGAAGAGGGTTTGGATTTTGCTGTGTGGTGCTCCTACAAATACCTAAACGGCGGACCCGGGGCAACGGCGGGACTGTATATCAACAAAAAGCACTTTGGAAAATCCGCAGGACTGAAGGGCTGGTTCGGCAGCAAGGATGAAAGTCAGTTTCTGATGAACCATGATTTTCACCAGGACAAGGATGCAAACGGATTTCTTCTTGGCACCCACAGTCTTCTTGCCATGGCTCCCCTTGAAGGAGCTTTAAACATTTTCAACGAGGCGGGGATGGACCGGATACGGGAAAAATCCCTTCGTCTTACCGAGTATCTGATGTATTTGATTGACCGAAAACTCTCCCGGTACGGCTATGCTATCGGAAACCCCAGAGAGGAACACCGCCGGGGAGGTCATGTTTCTTTAGAGCACGAGGAGGCCTACCGCATCAGCCTGGCCCTTAGGGATCATCACGTCATCCCCGACTACCGAGAGCCCAATGTCCTGAGACTTGCACCGGTGGCTCTTTATAACACTTACGAAGAGGTGTATAAACTGGTGGAGATTCTGGAATTTATCGTCAGTAAGAAAGTGTATGAAAACTATGATCTGGAAAGGGTTACCGTGCTTTAATAAATCGGTGAACCAAAGGAGAACCAAAGGGGACGGAGGTATTCGGTAGATCATGTACCGAATACCTCCGTCCCCTTTGGTTCCTTTGGTTCACGTCCCCTTTGATTCCTTATATTCAAATATAGGACTATAGCATAGGAAACCTAGAAATCATTCAAATCTATTATTTTACTTAAGGAATACCGAAATATATAATGAAAAGGTACAGTTGATGAGCGAAAACCATGGAGGTGTTTGGATGATTATCGATATGCATATCCACGAGCAAACCTATTCCTTTGACAGCTTTATGAAGCTGGGGGATATTATAGAAAAAAGCAAAGCCATGGGCCTGGATGGAGTTTGTATTACGGATCACGATAGCAACGGTCTACGAAGCTTTGCGGAGGAAATGTCTGAGAAAACTGGATTTCCCGTATTTGTTGGGGCAGAAATTCTCACCTTTGAAGGAGATATTCTGGTATTTGGGGTGGATAAGCTTCCGGAGAAAAAACTTCATGCCCACGAACTGCTTCAATACGTACATAAGGAAGGTGGCGTAATGATCAGTGCTCATCCCTACAGAAAAAACAATCGGGGAATGGAGGACGGGGTTCGAAGCAAGATCGCCCTGGATGGTATTGAAGGTTTAAATGGAAGCACTCCGGAAGAGCTAAATTTAAAAGCCTGCGATGCCGGGATATATAAAAACATTCCTGTTTTTGGAGGAAGTGACGCCCACCGATTGGACCGCGTTGGGAAATATGCCACAAAATTTCCGAAGAACATCACTAGGATGGAGGAGCTTGTAGCAGCAATAAAAGAAGGAAACACGAAACCGGTTTATTATGATGAAGGAATTTACCGGGAGTTTCAATATCAACGCTTATTAAAAGCAGTTTAAAAAGGAGGAAGATCAAAATGAGAAAACTGGGACTTGCAGTACTTATTTTAATGTTAATGTTTTCACTAATCGCCTGTGGTCAGGAGGAAGAGCCGGAAGAATCGGAAGATCCGGGCGAAGCAGTGGAAAATGAGGAGGAAACCGCCGAAGGCGATGGAGAAGAGGAAGCGGTGGAAGAAAAGCCCTTTGAAGGAACGGTATTAGAGGTTTCGGTTGCCTATGGAGGCGCCGAGGATTCCTTTGAACAGTTTACAGAGGAGACCGGTATTGAAATTGAGTGGGTAAGCCTATCCACCGGTGCAAAATTATCACAACTGCAGGCAGAAGAAGGAGAAACCACAACGGATATATGGTTTGGCGGTGGTGTAGACAGCTATTTTAATGCTCGGGATTTAGGATATTTACACCAGTATGAATCGCCGGAATTCGAAAATATCGACCCGAAGTATTTAGATCCTGAAGGCTATTTTGGAGCGTTATCCCTGGTGCCCTTCGGTTTTATCGTCAATGAAGATCTGATAGAAGATTTGGAACTGGATATGCCGTCAAATTGGGAAGATCTTAGGGATTCACAGTATAGTGGAGAGATTATTATGGCAGATCCCAGTATTTCGGGAGGACAATATGCAATACTCAGCAGTCTCATTCAAGTGATGGGGGAAGATGAAGCTTGGGATTACTGGGAAGCGGTAAATGAAAATGTGGACTTCTATGCCCAAAGCGGAGGCGAACCTCAACAAAAAGTTGCTGCGGGAGAGTTTGCTATCGGGCTTACCGCCATTCATGGACAAACCTTCGGTTTAATGGAAACCGCGCCAGTGGCGGCTTTATTCCCGGAGGAGCACATTCCCTGGATTCCTGCTCCAATCGCTATTTTCGAGAACTCTGAGAATAAGGAAGCAGCAAAGGTTTTCGTAGACTGGTATCTTTCAGAGCACGGACAGACCATTTTGATGGAAGCGGATGCCAGAATTATGGCTAATGAAAACGTAGCCCCACCGGAAGAAATGGACACGTTGAATATGGAGCAGCTCATTGATTTTGACTTAGAAGAAATGGGTAGAGAAAGAGAGAACATTTTAGATCGATGGAAGGATGTCATTGGTGAATAGGATATTTAAGAAGGAAAGGGATGCTGCAAGCTCCTTTTCCTTCGACTTCTTTTTTGAAAAAGCGGTGATTCTTCTGTTGGCCGGTGCTTTTTTGCTTTTTATTCTCTATCCGATTTTCACTGTAGTTCTCAAAAGCCTTACAAAGGATGGGACCTGGTCCCTGGATCATTATCGAAGCCTGGTGACCCCAAGAAATTTAGAATTGATCCGCAACAGTGTTTTTGTAGCTACCCTGTCATCGGTGATTGCTACGGTACTGGCGTTTTGTGTCGGCATTTTTGCTCATTTTAAAGGGGTTTTAGTGCGAAAAGGAATCTACCGGGGATTAATGATGACCATGATTTCGCCGCCGTTCATTTCCGCCATCGCACTGATTACGCTGTTCGGACGCAGGGGATTGATCAGTTACGGGATTTTTGGCGCCACATTAAATCCTTACGGCTGGCACGGTATCGTACTGCTTCAAAGTCTAAGCGGGGTATCTCTTTCGGCGATGATGATGATGACGGGTTTCGCACAAATTGACAATCGATTGATTTTAGCCTCCCGGGATCTAGGGGCCGATGCTTGGCATACAATTCATAAAGTCCTGTTACCCTCCATGGTTCCCACTATATTCTCCGTTTTGTTTTTGCAGTTTACCATGAATATTTCGGATTTCACAACACCGATTATTATTGGCGGTCGCTTTCGGGTGCTGGCTACGGAAGCCTATCTTCAGGTATATGCCCAGGGGAACTTAAACGGGGCGGCAGCCATGGCCATGCTTTTGTTGCCTCCGGCTATGATAGCCTTTTATTTCTATCGAAGTAATATGAGAAAGGTCCAAACCCTATCGGAGCGATCCAAGGTTTTGGACAGAGAGTCCATCCACTTTCAATTGCCCCAAATCCTACAATGGGTTACGGCCTCGATTACGATTGCTTTTTTTCTCATTAATCTGGTGCAGTACGGCAATATTTTTCTCACCGCTTTTTCAAGAAATGTATCAGGAAGTATCGTGTTCACGCTGGATCACTGGGGAGTTTTTCAGAGCAGACATGTGGATGCACTGATTCGAACAATCTATATGGCTGTAACCGCGAGTTTTTTCGCCACGGTATCCGGCATGCTTCTTTCCTATTATCATCAAAGACGAAAAATAAAAGGTTTCGGAGCATTAGAGTTTATCGGTTCGGTGCCCTATATCATTCCAGGAATATTTTTTGGTCTTTCCTATATTGTAGCTTTTCATCGGGGGCCAATTACTTTAACAGGAACCTTGTTGATTTTAATTTTAAACTGTACTTTTCGACATGTATCCGTGGGGAATAAAGCGGCGAACGCTGCATTTGAAAGTATGGATCATAAGTTGGAGTGGGCCTCTAACGATCTGGGAGCATCGAAGGTACGAACCTTGATTACCGTTGTATTCCCCATACTGAGACCTACATTTTTAGTAAGCTTTATTAATGCCTTTACCGCATGTATGACTACGGTGGGCCCCTTAATGCTCTTGGTTTCTCCGGGAAACCTGGTGACAAGCGTACTGATGTTTAATGAAATCAACAGCGGTCGTTACGGACAGGGGGCAGTTATGGGAAGCATGCTTATTTTGATCACTTTCAGTGTGAATTTGTTTGCGATTCATTTATTAAATCGGGAAAAGAGGAATTAAAATGATATTGGAACTACGAAATATTACCAAAATCTATGAAGAAGACAAAGGGGTCAAAAATTTCAATTTAACAGTGAAAAAAGGTGAGTTTGTAACGTTATTAGGACCCTCCGGTTGCGGAAAAACCACCACGTTAAATCTTATAGGTGGATTTTTAAAGCCGGATCAAGGCGAAATTCTTATTGAAAACCAAAAAATCAGCCACTTACCCCCGGAACAACGACCGGTGTCTACCGTGTTTCAAAACTATGCCTTATTTCCCCATATGTCTGTACTGGAAAACGTCGCCTATGGCATTCGATTTTTTAAAAAAATAAAAAAGAAAAAAGCCTTGGAAGAGGGAAAAGAGTTTGTTCGGCTAGTAGGTCTGGAGGGCTATGAACATACGGGAATTGGAACTCTTAGCGGTGGACAGCAGCAAAGGGTTGCACTGGCACGTTCCATTGCCACCGGGGCAAAGGTGCTATTATTGGATGAGCCCCTCAGTAATTTGGACGTAGCCCTGCGCACCCGTTTGCGCAGGGAGCTTAAGGAGCTTCAGCGTGAAACCGGTGTCACGATGATTTTTGTTACCCACGATCAAGGGGAGGCCCTAAGCCTTTCAGACCGCATAGTCGTGATGGATCATGGAACCATCGTGCAGACGGGAACTCCGGAAGAGGTTTATTACCACCCCCAAAGTCCTTATGTTGCAAATTTCGTGGGCAAGTCCAATCAGTTCACCGACAATAAAGGAAGAGCCTATTTTGTTCGGCCGGAAGATATTCGATTAATAAAAAATACCGGGGGAAATTATCGAATTCAAGAAATGATGTTTCTAGGCCATGAAACGGAAGTGGTTCTTGATGACGGAAATCAGCGGGTGGAGGTCATCCTTTCCGGAAAGGATAGCCGGGACTATGCATACGGGGATCGGGTAGATATAGATGAACCAAAGAGTGAACCAAAAGGGACGGAGGTGTTCGGTAGATGATCTACCGAACACCTCCGTCCCCTTTGGTTCGTCCCCTTTGGTTTGCATTTTTTTCACTAGAACTTAATGCTGATGGTGTTGATTTTCTCGCTTTTCCGTGCCAGGGCCTCTTTAATGGGATAGGATTCCCCTTCTTCATGGGAATCCGTGGGGAGTGAAAGGTGCTTTGTTATGATTTTAATTTCGTTATCAACTTCATGGAGAACCACAGTCATGCGAAGATTTTGAAACTCCATTTCTTCACCCATGACGTTAAAGTAAACATCCATAGAAGCCTGGAAAATTGCAGTGGTATTATTTAGAAGCTGCATTTCTCTTCTTCGATAAATTTTTTTAATGGGGGTATTGACGGTTTCCAAATCACGCTTAAAAATTGCGAGGCCTTCATCTTTATTATAGACCTGCTCATCAAGTCCTGTGCCGCATCCGTAGAAGCTCTCGGCTAAATAGGAAGCAATTTTTTTTAGATCTCTTTTCTGAAAATAAGATTCCAGATAGTCCTCTATAACAGCATTGAACTTATCTGCCGATTCAATTGAAAGTAGAGCCATGATTTACCCTCCTTTATAGGGATTTCTTATTTATAATTATATCATAAAGAAAGAGGGTGGCAATAATATATTTTCACATTTTAGAATTATCTGAAATCCGCCTTCGGGCGGAGAAAGGATGGTACCCTAAGCCCCTTCTGAAAGACAATTTACCGGTATATAATAAATTCAAAGAGTTGTAAGGATTTCCGGTTATAATATTTATTTCATGGGAAAAAATCCGGGAGAGTGAGTTCGTATGAAAATCACCGTTATTTATGCAACACCACGAAAAGGGAAGTCCAGCACATATAATATAGCACAGCAGTTTATCAGTTCTTTATCGGAAGGTGATGCTGTTAAAGAATTTTTCCTGCCAAAAAGCATGCCGGAATTTTGCCGAGGATGTTATGAATGCTTTGAGGACCAGACAAAATGTCGGGATTATGAGTATTTAGATCCTATAGTACAGGCGATGGTGGAGGCGGATTTGCTTATTTTTACCGCACCGGTTTATGTGTATCATGTTCCCGGGCAGGTAAAAGCTTTTCTCGATCATTTTGCATACCAGTGGATGGCCCATCAGCCAAGAAAGGAAATGTTCAGTAAGCAGGCTCTTCTCATTTCCACCGCAGCAGGTGCAGGTACCAAGTCAACACTAAAAGATTTAAAAAACAGCATGGATTTTTGGGGAGTTGCCAAGACCTATACCTTCGGAAGAAACACCCATGCCGTAGACTGGAATAGTGTGGATGAGAAAAGAAAATTGAAGTTTAAAAAGGAGATTACCAGACTCAGCAGGAAAATTAAAAAGGAAAGCGAAAATGTACAACCCCGTCTTAAGGTAAAAGGGATATTTCATTTAATGAGATTTATGCATAAGAGGTTTAAATTTAATCCTACCGATGTTAAGCACTGGGAATCCTTCGGCTGGCTTGAGAAGAATAGACCGTGGGGGCGAGAATGAATAGGCTATCGGGGAAAAAACTAAGTTCGGTAGTATGGAAACTGAAGTGCCAAAACCATCTTAAGGATGGTAAGGGATCAGTCTTAGGACGGTTATTATATGTAAGAAAAAAAGTATAATGAAAGAAAAATGAAGGAGGATGGGAAGTGAGTCTAAAACTGTCAGGTTCTGTGAAGTTTTATGAGGAATTGGAGCATTACCGGATTGCAGAGGGTATTCAGTTATATACCCGAACGGTTACGGGAATAAAGGCTGCTTCAAAGAAAGAAAAAGGGAAAACCGCCATATATATTCATGGTGGAGGCTCCGGCGGAAATCACACCATGCTTCTTCGTCCGGGAAAATGGTTGATTGAGCAGGGTCTGTTTAACAAAGTAATTCTTCCCGATCGAAGGGGAGAGGGCCTTAGCACGCCTCTTAAGGAAAAACTCACATTAAAGGATCATGCAAAGGATATGAAGGGACTCTTGGACACCCTGGGAGTTGCTGAGAAGGTTACGGCAATCGGCATTTCCTACGGCGGACCCATTGCCTTGGAGCTTGCAGCTATGGATGAACGGATCGATGAAGTTATCCTTATGGCCTCCTCTCCCTCCTTAAAAGAAGTTAAGGGGCTGCAGGGTTTTTTGTATCGGCACGGTTTACTAGAAAAAATAACCGAGAGCTTTTACAAGAAAAATCTTGGAAAGCTTCCCATGGAGTATCCTGATTTTGAAGGGGTCTATGACCTAAGAAGCAACCGAGAACTGACCAAATATTTTATGGATGCCATGAAAAAAACCGATCCGGCGCAGATGGAGAGCCTGATGCTGCAAAACGCCTCTACCCTGGATAAGGAAAACAACGGAATTGGGAATGCTTTTACCTCGGATCTCCCCATTTATCAAGTAATCGGTACTAGGGACGAGATTTGGGAAACGGATCTGAAAGATTATCAAGACCGCTTCCCGAACATCAAAAGCTTTCATATTCCGGGGGAGAAGCATAAGGGCGTGATTCTAAACGCAGCCCCTTTTTATGAAGGATTAAAGACCATTTATAACTGGGAGGGAAGGGCCTGTTCATAGGTCGTCTCCCAGGAAAAAAAGCCGGGAGGCGCGCCGGTGTTATTGAGAATAACGGGAGGTACTCTGATGAAGGTGATATCGACCGATTAATTACAGCACTGCTTGTTAGAAAAATGATTGTAAAGAATATCTATGGTAATAAAGATGGATCGATGAAGGCCGTATATCAAAATCTTGTAG
The DNA here is from genome assembly GCF_009910325.1 of Isachenkonia alkalipeptolytica. Taxonomy (NCBI): domain Bacteria; kingdom Bacillati; phylum Bacillota; class Clostridia; order Eubacteriales; family Clostridiaceae; genus Isachenkonia; species Isachenkonia alkalipeptolytica. Next base: position 138,833 of record NZ_SUMG01000006.1, on the reverse strand, counting down.
ATAGAGACTTATTAAAACCCTTATAAAGCCACAAAAGTACCGACGCCCGATGAGGTAAAAGTAATGAAAGTTTTTGTAAAAATAAAAATATAAATTGTTTGATAATTATTTGGCAGGGTAAAAAAGGAACAACTATATGAGCGCCGACCCTTCGCGGTCGGTTGTTTTTTGCTACAACACATAAAAGCCAGGCTCCCCGGGGATAAAATCATTATATTGGAAGGAGGGAAAGCAATGATATACAAATCAAAATACGGAGAGATTTACTACGAGTTCAGCGGGCCCGAAGGCGCACCGGTGCTTGCACTGTGTCATGGTGTAGGCATGGATCACAAAACCTTTGAAAAGCAAGTAAAAGCCCTGGAAAAAGAATACCGGGTGATTGTATGGGATATGCCGGGCCATGGCCGTTCAACCATGGCAAAGCATGATATGCGTTTTACCCTGATGGCAGCGGATTGTCTGGTGGAGTTACTGGATGAGACCGGGACAGATCGTGCGGTATTAGGAGGCCTTTCCCTCGGCAGTTTTGTGATTCAACATGTGCTATGCAAACACCCGGAAAGAGTGATTGCCACGGTTCATATCGGTGGACTTCCCTTGCACCCGAAATACAGCAGTCTCCTGAAACCGGCTTTTAGTATGACCGGTTCTATGAAAATCATGCCGGATAAGATGTTTTACCGTTCCTTGGCTAAGCACAGGACCAATACTTTGGAAGCCCGAAGGTACATGGAGAATGTGGTTTCAAAAACAGGAAAGGATATGATACTGAAGATTACCAAGGATATGGGTGAAGATATGCTTGAAGGGGTCCCGGCACCACCGGACAAACCGCTATTGATCACCTACGGGGAAGATGATATATATACCCGAAGGCTTTCAAAAAAATGGCATAAGCGGATCCCGGGAAGCCAACGAGGGGTTATCCCTAAGGCCAACCATATTGCCAATCAGGACAATGATACGGAGTTTAACAAAATATTGCTTGCTTTTTTGGAAACAATCGAAAACATACATTGTAAAACAGAAAATATAAAACAGACAATATAATACAGAAATTATTAACGCTGTATTTACTCTGAAATACGCATACAGGGCTATTTCAACTGATAAGAGACCGGCTATGGAAAATCAGATCTTTTAATGTTTTACGAGCACGTGTAATGGTTTGGGCTGGCTCCGGACAATGGGAAAGGAGGGTTTGGCAAATGGAACTGGTCATTAGATTAGAAGAAGGAAAGGATTATCAAAAGGTCGAATTTCTTACAAGGGAAGCCTTCTGGGATCTTTATGGACCGGGCTGTGACGAGCATTTAATCGTACATAACTTGAGAAAATCACCGGCCTTTGTGAAAGAGCTCAGTTATGTGATATGTGACCGCAAGCAGATTATCGGCAATGTCATTTATACCTTGGCGAAAGTCCGCAGTGAAAATAAGCAGGAGCATGAGGTTTTATGCATGGGGCCAATCAGCGTATTACCGGAGTATCAAAGAAAAGGCATTGGTTCCAGACTGTTGGAAGAAACCCTGAAAAAAGCTAAGGACATGGGATATAAGGGGGTCGTGATCTTCGGCAATCCCAGATATTACGGGCGGTTTGGATTTGAAAATGCGAAAAAGTACAATATACAAACCGATACAGGAGAAAATTTTGATGAATTCATGGCATTGGAATTACAGGAAGAGGGACTAGGGGGGATCCAGGGAAGATTCCATATTGATAAGGCCTTTGAGGTAAACGAGGAGGAGCTTTTAGCCTTTGAAAAGGGGTTTCCTTATAAAGAGAAAAACTTTAGAGAAAAGTAATGTTTATATATGCGGACTTTTGCAGTGCCATCCCTTTTTCCAACACCCTGGAAGGATTGATTAACATGAAGCCGGGGTTTCGGAAAGATAAATATTTTGGGTAATTCAGCAGGGTCAGCTACTATGATATAGGACGTTGGTATAGGGAGGAGCTGATGAGCGGAGGCTCCTATTTTAAAGGATATCGCCAAAGAATGTTCAACAATATGTTGAGCATTTCTTCCCGGGCTCTTGCAGTTTATCGTGCGTTGGAAAAACTGGGCAAGTCCTCGGCAGAAGTATGGGAACTATGCCATACAGTCCTTGAATTACCACGGGCACAGATCCCTTAAAGCAAAAAACGGTTCATGAGTACGCTATGAAACTCGGCATTCAGAGACCATTGGACGATTTTCTTTACGGGAGTTGGAGGCGTGATTGACCATAATCAATGCGGGAAACGTTATTTAAAATATCGAAAGAATCGAAAGAGTTGTTCGGTTTGTATTAGCAAAAAATAGATTTAGAGAAAGGAAAGATAAAAAAATGAAAAAATGGAAAAAGGTGCTGATCGGTGCAGGTCTGGTCGTGGGTGTTGTCGGTCTGGTTATGTTGTTTTTCGTAACGAGAGGTTTAGACGAGGGGAAAGCCCTTGTAATCCATGAAGTGAACCTTCAAAACCTGGAGGACGGAATCTATCCGGGAGAGTATGATGGGGTAAGATGGAAAAACGAGGTCGAGGTTGAGGTCCTGGACGGAAAGATCCAAAGCATTCGCTTAGTGGATGGATTTGAAATGAAGAAGGTTAAAAAAGAGATCTATGAAAAGGTAATAGAGCATCAAAGTCTAGAGGTGGAAGTGGTATCCGGTGCCACGGTGTCCAGCAAGGCCTATCTAAAAGCCATAGAAAATGCGTTGATCGGAGAGTAAGCCCTGAAAAGTAAAAGAAAATTAAAATAAGGAAGGAAATTGAATAGTGAGCCGAGAATCCCTGTTAACGGAGAAAACCCGGGAATTAGGAAATTTTAAAAAGCGAAAAAACTAAAAAGCGCAAAAACTAAAAAGCGATTAAGTTAAAAAGCGAAAAGTTAAAAATTATAGAAAAAAATAAAGGAGGAAGAAAAACATGGAAACATTAATTGCCTATTGTACAAAACACGGTGCAACGGAAAAAGCCGCCAAAAGCCTGGCTGAAAAAATCGAAGGGAATACGACGCTCATCAACCTGAAAGAGAGCAGCGCAAAATCCATCGACTTAACAAAGTTTGATACAATTGCTGTAGGCGGCTCCATTTATGCCGGAAGCATCCAAAAAGAGGTGCAGGAATTTTGCAGGGAAAATGAGGAGCTGTTGATAACGAAGAATCTCGGGATATTTATCTGCTGTGGAAATGAAGAACTGGCTGAGGACCAGTTATCCACGTCTTTTAAGGGGAAAATATACGATCTTGCCACGGCAAAGGGGTATTTTGGTTATGAGTTTGACTTTGAGAAGTTGAATTTTTTGTCGAGGTTTGTTGTGAAAAAAGTATCTAAGGTTAAGGAGAGCAAGTTTCGTATTAATGAAGAAAATATCCACGCCTTTGCCAAGGCACTGCAGGGTTAAAAACGAACCGGACCCAGGGACCCGTACCTGTATGCATATAATCCCGCCCAAACCTTTACCGTGCCAAGAGCCTGTCTGAATAAACCGGACAGGTTATTTTTTATCCTCCTTAAGACGGAGACAAACTCTACCCCAAGAGGGAGGGAAAAGTAGCCCTTGGACGGTTCTGAAAAGCGCCAATATAGTTTATCCTATTAACGACAGCATACATAGACTAAAATGAAAGTAGGGGAATAACATGTTTGAATTATCATTAAAGGGAATAAAGAAATACCTGGAGGGTCACCTCATCCTTAAAAATATCTCCTTTGACGTATACGCAGGGGAAAAAGTCGGAATCGTCGGGGAAAACGGCGGAGGGAAAAGCACCATATTAAAGCTGATTGCAGGAATTGAACCGATGCACTATTGGCCGGGATATCCTCAAACCTCCAGTCCGGGCTACGATGAGGGTCTGATTCATCTGCCAAACCGGGCGAGCGCTGCCTATCTACAGCAAATCCCGGATTACCCCGAGGGAGTTACAGTGATGGATGTGCTAAACCAAGCCTTTGAGGAAGTACGAGAACTTGAAACTAACATGCGTCAGCTGGAAAAATCGATGAAAGTGCTTGAAGGAGAGAAACTGCAAAAAGCGTTAAAGCAGTACAGCTCCTTAACAGAGGCCTACGAAGCAAAGGGCGGCTACCAAAGCGAGGAAAAGCTGCAAAAAATCATTACGGGCCTGCAATTTGATGACGGATTTTTACAAAAAGACTTTAGTATTTTAAGCGGGGGTGAAAAAACCACCGTGGTGCTGGGAAAGCTGTTGATTGACCAGCCGGATATTCTGCTGTTGGATGAGCCCACCAATCATCTGGATCTTCAGGCCATTCAGTGGTTAGAGGGTTATTTAAAGAACTACGACGGGATTGTCCTTGTGGTATCCCACGACCGCTACTTTTTAGATCATGTGGTGACAAAAATTGTGGAGGTGGAGGGCAAGAAGTCCATCACCTATAAAGGAAACTACTCCGCCTATGCGGCCCAGCGGGCGGAAAACCTCAGAATTCAATATGAGCAGTACTGTGAAGAACAAAAGAGAATCCGTGCCATGGAAGATCAGGTAAAACAGTTAAGAGACTGGGCCATTCGAGCGGATAACAATAAATTTTTTAAGCGGGCGGCAAGCATTCAAACAAAGCTCGAGAAAATGGACCGAATCCAAAAACCGGTGATGCAGAGGAAAAATATGCGACTGGATATTAACGGCAACGGAAGATCGGGAAAACAAACGATTTTGGCGGAGTCCCTGACCAAAGGATATGAGGAGAAAGAGATCTTCAAAAATACGGATCTCTTGATCTCCTATGGAGAAAAGGTGGCGTTGATCGGACCTAACGGCAGTGGTAAGACCACTTTTTTTAAAATGCTGTTAGGGGAGGAGCCGCCGGACCAGGGAAGCGTAAAAATAGGGGAGGGGGTACGGGCCGCCTACTTACCCCAGGAGGTGGCATTTCACAACGAGAATCTTACGGTGCTGGACTGTTTCAGGGAAGATCTTTTCATCGATGAGGGAAAGGCCAGGGAGTATTTGGCCAGGTTTATGTTTCAGGGAAACAGTGTGTTTGAAACGGTAAAGCATCTCTCCGGAGGCGAAAAAATCCGCTTAAAGCTTGCCCGGATGTTATATGAGGATATTAATCTGATCATACTGGATGAGCCAACCAACCACCTGGACATTGCCTCCATCGAAAGGTTCGAAGAAGTGCTGAAGAACTTTAAAGGAACGGTACTTTTTATCTCCCATGACCGCTATTTTATCAACGAGATTGCCCAGCGGTTGGTGGCGATTGAGAACAGGGGATTTACAAGCTATATTGGAAATTATGAGGAGTATAAAGCTATGAAAGATCAGGAAAGGAGAAAGGAGCAGGAAATGATCGAAATCCAAGAAAAACCCACAGGAAAGGCTAAAAAGAGCAAAAAGCTCGGACACCAGAAAAAGAGAAGAAATGGGGAACGGGAAAAAGCAAAACTGGAAGCCCTGGTGGAAAGGCTCGAAAGAGAAATCGCGGAAATTGATGAAGCCATGACAACCATCGGTTCCGATTATGAAAAGCTTTCTGAGCTATACGGGAAAAAGGAGACGCTAAATCAATCCATCGAAAAAACCATGGAGCAGTGGGCTACTTTAGAGGGATGAACCAAAGGGGAGGAACCAAAAGGGACGGAGGTATTTGAGTCATGATGACTCAAACACCTCCGTCCCTTTTGGTTCCTTAAGTTCATCCTTGATATTTTTTTGCTGAAAAAACTCATGGATAATATTGTACAAAGGAAGCAGCAAACACAAAAATGCATAGGGCAGGTAACTAAAGGTGCTGATTCCGATAATGGATACAATAGCGATGGCATTCACATTCCAAGGGATTAAGGGCACGGTTACCACGCTGGTATCTCCCAGGGTTCGGGACAGGTTCAGCCTGGTCAGTCCTTTTTCTTCAAAGGTTTCCGTTAAAAATCTTCCGGGGATAATAATCGCAAGGCTCTGATTGCAGGTCACAACATTTATGGAGAAAGCCAGCAAGGAGGTTTTCCCAGTTAGTTGCCCTGAGGTTTTCACCATGTTAGAAAAACTCCGGATCAGGGGTTTGATCCCTCCGGAATGCTCCAGGATCCCGCTAAAACCTGTGGAAAAAAGAATGACAAAAATTACATTGGTCATGGATAAAAAGCCGCCGCCGGAAATGACACTGTGCAGTTCGCCACTTTCAGGATGGAAACCAACTACCATAATTCTAAACAGTTCCGGTAAGCCCACTGTGCCGTTGAGTAAAAGTAGGAGTATCGTGGTGATTATACTAACAATCATGCCATATACAATTTTCACTTTCATCAGGGCGAGCAGGGTTAAAACAAGTACCGGTAGTAAATTGATAAAACCTAAACTAAAACTGCTGTCCAACAGATCTCTTATGACGGAGATCTTCTCCACATGGGTATTTCCAACATCATATCCCCGGCCGATGAAACCGTAAAGCAGAGCGGAAAGAAGAATCACGGGGCCAATGGTTTTCATACCGGCTTTGATATTATCAATTACCAAGGTACCGGTCATGGAGGCATTCAAATTTAAACTGCTGGATATGGGGGATATTCTGTCCCCGACGTAGATTCCGGAAACCAGGGCGCCGCCGATAATTCCTGCAGGAATCCCCAAAGTGGTTCCAATCTCCATAAAGGGCACACCTAAAACGCTTAAGGTTCCGATGGAGGTTCCCAGGATCAGGGAAAAAACACCGGTGATTATAAATATGGACAGCACCAGATTAAAGCTTAAAAGATGACTGAAGCCAAAATCCATTAAGCTTGCCATGGTACCGCTGGCCATCCATAAGGCCGACAATACCCCGATTAAGGACATGATCATCACAATAATCTTCGCATTTTTCACTCCCATTAAAATCATGGTAAGGGACTCTTTAAGGCTAAATCCCGACTTAAGGCAAAAGATTACCGATAAAACACTGCCGAATAACAGTCCGATTATGGCCGTGTTTAGAAAAAACACGCCTAGGCCGATTAGTATAAAGGTTGTAATTAAGATGATGATCGTATATTTTGGATTGATTGTTTTCACTGATGAGTAGCTCCTTATATGTAATGATTTCTTTACTAATACATAATAACAAAATACCAAGAGACTGTAAAAAAAATTCACAGTCCCCTGGTATTTTTTTCTGTTTTCTGGCTCATTATCCACCGGGTCGGATGGGTTTGGGGGCTACAGGCGAGGGGCCCCACACTTCTTTTTGAATATTTGTGGCTACAGTGTAGAGTTCTTCATTGACCTTTTGGACCTCTTCGTTAGCCTGCCAGTTGGCCCAGGCGTTCAAATCAGCAAATTCATGGGTTACAATAACCTGGAAATCGCCGGTAGTAGCACGGTACGATCGGAACTCTACGACCCCCGGGGCCTCTAGAGTTCTCTTTATGGCGGACTGGGCCCACTTTTCGTACTCTTCAGTCTTCGCAGGGTTGATATTCCATTTCATGACAGAGAGTACAGACATTTTTGCACCTCCTTTCTTTCAAAAATAAAACCGACCCTTTGGTCGGTTACGCTACTGGCTCCCCTCCGGTCATAAGCGTCCAAACGTAACCGGAAAATCATAGCTTCCACTTATTATTTTAAAATATTAATTTTGTAACATCTTTCTACCCATTTCCAGATTCAGTAAACATTTCATTGTTAACTCTATGACAAGTTTTTGCTATAAGGAGTATCATGTAATATGCCGAGTGAAAAGTTAAAGACCCGCCATTAATTGACAGGTCTATGCAAGTAAATGCCTATTTTCTTCAGCCGCTTATCATGTTTATTCCCTTTTTTTAAACAATCTCAAACGTTAACATTTCGTAGATTTAACCTAGATTATTAATATATGCCCTCTGAACCATTTCTTAAGCACTTACTATTCTACATGGGAAGACAGGATTTATACGAATATAGGGAATGTACTTGGTTCTTTGAGCTCCTTTTAGGCTATTTTATCTAGTTCTTTAGTCTTGAATTAGATTTTTTTATGAAAATCAGGGAATACATAATATATCAGAGCATAATTTAAAATTTTAAACCGTAATAATTAGGAGGAAAATTATATGTCATATACAAAAAACACCCGGGCACCGAAGGGGAAGAAGAAAAAAACCAAAGGGACGATTCTAAAAAGTTTCGGACTGATCATGATATTGCTGTTGATGGTAGCGGTAATTGTGGGAGGATACACTTTAAGCTTTGTACAAAGCGCCATCGATGACACTCCGGATATCGATCCGGAAAACATGTACAATTTGTTGGGGGAGAACTCTTTTATTTATGACAACGAAGGGAATCAGCTGGAGCGGATTGAACAGGAGGAACAGCGAATCATCGTGGATTACGCGGAAATCCCGGACCATGTGATTGATGCCTTTATTGCCATTGAGGACGCCCGTTTTTGGGAGCATGACGGACTGGATTTTCGCCGAATAGCGGGAGCCGCCTGGACCAATTTTCGAACCGGGTCCCAGCAGGGGGGAAGCACCATAACCCAGCAGCTGGCAAAGAACCTCTACTTGAGCCATGAGCAGACCTATACCCGAAAGATTCAGGATGCCTATTATGCGGTGAAAATCGAAAACATCCTGGCTAAGGATCAAATACTGGAAACCTATTTAAACACCATTAATCTGGGAGGGCAAAACTACGGGGTGGAAGCCGCCTCCCAGGCTTATTTTTCCAAATCCGTGTCGGAGCTGAATCTAGTGGAGGGAGCAACCCTGGCGGGAATCGCCCGGAATCCTTCCCGGTATTCTCCGGTTCGATACATTCCGGAAGAGGATGTCACGGAAGAGATGATCGTTTTGGATGAATCCGGGGATTACGTCATCATATTTGACGAACGAAGTGAGCCGAGACTCCGATTAGTACTGGAGATGATGAAAGAGCACGATTTTATTACGGAAGAGGCGTACCGGGAGGCCTTAGAAGATGCAGAGGATCTTCACAGCTCCATTGAGCCCGGTCGTTATGAGGATTTGGGGATCTCTTCCCATTTTGCGGATTTGGTACAGGATGAAGTGAAAGAAGCGCTGGTTGAAGAGGGCTACACCGAAGAAGAAGCCACGAGAATGCTTGGCTTTGGCGGACTTCGGGTACACAGCACCCTGGACCGGGAAATGCAGGAAATTACGGAAGAGGAATTCAACAACCGGGATAATTTCCCGAAGAATGTAGTGGATGATGACGGCAATCTGGTGCGGGATGAACAGGGTAATGTACAGCCTCAGGGGGCCATGGTGATTTCTGACCCTGAAAGCGGAAAGATTAAGGCCTTTATGGGCGGTCGGGAAACTTCCGGCAGACGAATATTTAACCGGGCGACGGGACGGGGAAGACCCACCGGTTCCAGTATCAAGCCCTTAGCCGCATACATTCCTGCCTTGGACAATGACCATACACCGGCCAGTGTCATTGATGATACTCCTGTGTATTTTAGGCATGGAGAGCCCGACGAACCCCACCCGAGAAATGTGGGGAACACAGGGTATTTAGGACTGATTAATCTTCGGGAAGGGATTCGAATATCCAGCAACGTAACCGCAACCATATTACTGGATGAACTGGCTCCAACACGGGGAGGTTCCGTGGAGGTTATGACGGAATATCTAAATGATATGGGCATTCATCTTCATACCTATGACTATTCCTCGGTGTTGGGTTCCGGAGACACTTCTCCCTATGCCATGAACCGAGCTTTTAATACGGTTGCCAACGAAGGGGTTTATAGTGATTTAATATCCTTTACCCATGTGGAGGATGCTGAAGGAAACGTGATTTTGGAAAACGAACCGGAAACAGACCGGGTGGTGGATCCTGATGTGGCCTACTTGATGACGGATATTATGCGTCATGCGGTGACCCCGGAAAATGAGGGGTATGGTTGGCAGGCAGCGATCCGGGAAGATAATGAAGGCATCCCCGTGGCAGGAAAAACCGGGACTTCCCAGGAGCAGAGGGACGCTTGGTTTGTAGGCTATACCCCTTATCTGTCCGCAGCCACGTGGATCGGTTTTGATTTATACGATGAAAACTTAGGAACAAGCAGTGTCATTTCTGCAGAGCTGTGGTCAAAAATTATGGGCCGAATCCATGAGGAGATGGATTATGAAGACAAAGACTTTGATCGTCCCGATAATATTATTGAAGTGGAAATCTGCGAAACTTCAGGGAAACTGCCTACAGAGCTCTGCGAAGAGGATCCCAGAGGCTCCCAGGTAACCACGGAACTGTTTATCGAAGGCACGGAGCCCATGGAGGAATGCGATGCTCATGAATTAGTTGAAATTCATGAACCCACGGGAACCCTTGCCACGGATGAAACCCCCTCGGATGAAATCGAGGAACGACTCTACATTGTTCCCCCGGAGCCCTATGATCCCGATGACCATGACGGTATTGAACCAAGGGATTATCAGTACCGAAAGCCTTCAAGCTATGAGGACCGGGAAACCTACGATCCCGGTGAGCATGGTGAGGGATCCATAAGTGTACGGTATATGGAAGTGGATGAAGACGGCGAGATCATCGGCACCCTTCGGGATACAGAAGAAACGGAAAGCGGTCGGATCGGCACAGGATACAGCACCCGGCAAAGGTCCTTTGAAGGTTATGAGTTTGTTGGCATCGATCCCTCGGGAGCTCCAAGGGAAGGCACCATTGAGGAGGGCACCCAGCGGGTAACCTATCTATATCGTGCGGAGGAAGAGGAAGAACCGGAACCGCCGGAAGATGACGACGAAGGTGATGACGGCGACGATGGTGATGACGGCGACGATGATGAAAACGGCGACGATGATGAAAACGGCGACGATGATGAAAACGGCGACGAGGATGAAAACGGCGACGAGGATGAAAACGGCGACGAGGATGAAAACGGCGACGATGATGATGACGGCGACGAGGATGAAAACGGCGACGAAGGTGATGACGGCGACGAGGATGAAAACGGCGACGAAGGTGATAACGACGACGATGATGGTAACGGCGACGACGAGGATGATAACGACGACGACGAGGATGACGGCAACGAAGATGATAACGGCAACGAATAAAGTAGCAAGTACTAGTAACAATTTTTTAAAAGGAGGATAATCATGGCGAAAATACTGGTTATTTATTACAGCAAGACAGGCAACACCAAAAAAATGGCGAAGGCTGTCGGCGAGGGGGTTAAAGAGAGGGGAGGAGAACCGGATGTAGTGCATGTTGAGGATTTCGGGGATATAGAAAAGCTCTTGGATTATGACGGGTATATTATGGGCTCCCCCACCTACTTTGGCATTCTGGCGGCCCCCCTGAAAGACTTTATCGACAGAAGCATCAAAGTGTATAAAAAGCTTGATGGAAGAGTGGGTGGCGCCTTTGCCTCAAGCGGGATTCAAGGAGGAGGAAATGAAACAACCATTCACAGTATTACCCAGGCACTGAAAGTTCACGGCCTTATTATGCCCGGCTTTAGCGGAGCAGGGCATTATGGTCCTGCAGCGGTCGGGGAACCGGATGAAAAAATCATTTCCGAATCCAGACAGCTAGGTAAAAGTGTTACGGCCCTGGCACAAAAGATCAGTTAGTAATTTTCCTGTCGAACTGTGGTTTGAGATGACCGGCACGGATATTTTCGAGTCAGCGAAGCAAATGTGTAGATTATCAAATTGAAATTTTTTTCTGTTTAAGTAAGGACATAATAAGAAAGAACTCTGATTTGTAATAATCAGAGTTCTTTTAAGAATTATTTAAAAGCACAGGGGATTCCAGATTTATTTCTAGCGGTTCTCATTTTGGCTTCGTATTCCGCGGCGCTAACAGAATTTTTCTTAGGCTTCTTTAGAAATCTTTCTTTCAAAGAGGTTTTTTTCTTTTCATGGTTTTTCATTAGTCAAAACTCCTTTTTTTTGAGCGCTTTTTCTGTTCTAAATTGGTTTGGAGCAATAAAACAACTTTTGTATTCTACGAGTGTACGAATACTAGATAAGGACATCATATCATTAATTATACTTTAGTACAATAATAATGGGGAGAAACAAAGGTGTAATATCATTAACTTAAGGAGCGGGGCCGGTAGGCTTTTTTTTATTTGACAAATCACCCTCAAACATATATACTTATATACATAACTATATAACCATAGAACAAAAAGGAAAAAATAGAGTCAAGGAGGTGATGCGGGTGAAGGGTTCGCTAAAAGGAGACAAACCCATATATTTACAGATCAAAGAGGGGATAGAGGATCAGATCTTACAGGGGGAACTAAAGGAAGGGGATCAGATACCCTCCACTAATGAAATGGTTCGATTTTATAAAGTCAATCATTTAACCGTATCCAAGGGGATGAACCTTCTGTTTGACGATGGGATCATCTTTAAAAAACGGGGAGTGGGCATGTTTGTGGAGAAAGGGGCCAGGGAAAAATTGCTGGAACAGCGAAAGGAGATCTTTCAGGATCAGTACATTTTACCTTTACTGCGGGAAGCCGAAAAAATCGGATTGGAAAAGAAAGATCTCATCAAGATGATCGACAAAAAAGAGGGGGAATAAGCATGCAAAGGGATGAAATAAAAAGAGAAGACCGGCAACATTCCGAAGAGGAAACCGAGGCGATGATCGAGTTGAAAAATCTTACCTATCGCTATGAAGCCGAGGCCGTACTACAGGATCTAACCACTTCACTAAGCAGCCCGAAAATATATGGACTAATGGGACGAAATGGCGCAGGGAAAACCACGCTGCTCGCTTTGATCAACGGCTATATAAATAGGGGGGAAGGGTCCTTAAAGGTCTTTGGTGAAAACCCCTTTGACAATCTTTCCGTTGCAGTGGACGTCAGTTATCACGGAAAGCCGGATTTTAAGGAGGAACGGAACAAGGTAGAAGAGATCCTAGGCTTTTATCGGCGATATCGACCGAATTTTGAAATCGATATTGCGAAGGAGCTCTTAGGGGATTTCGATATCTCCCTGGACAAGACTATTAAAAAACTCTCCCAGGGAAAGCAGTCGGCGCTGAATGGGATATTGGGGCTGGCAAGCGGTACGCCGGTGACATTGTTGGACGAAGTTTATGTCGGCATGGACGCCCCTTCCAGAACTAGAATGTACCGGGCGATTTTAGATGAGCAAATCAGAAGGCCCCGTTTGATGATCCTATCCACCCACATGGTCTCGGAGATGGATTATTTATTCGATCATGTGCTGATTCTTAAAAACGGAAAATTACTCATTGATGCACCGGTGGATGAAGTGCTGGAAAAGGGAATTGCTGTCAGCGGCGAAAAGTCGAAAGTTGAAGATTTCACTAAGGATTTACAGGTGCTTCACCGGGAAGCCTTAGGACCCATAGAAAAGACCGTGGTTTATGACGAAATCACAGAGGAAGACAGGAAAAGAGGTCTGGAAACCGGTTTGGAATTTGAAGAGACTTCTCTGCAGGATTTATTTATTCATCTAACGGAAGGGACGGAAAAAGTCGCCGGAAAGAAAAGCATGGGAAAGGAGGATACAAAATGAAGGCAATGAAGGAAAGTCCAGGAAATGAAAATCATAGAAATGAAAATCTTAGAAATGAGCATCCTAATAATCGAGTGCTAAAAGTAGCGTGGGATATGGCTAAGTTACAAGGGGGCGTGGTGATGGGAGCCACGGCGGTGGCCTTTCTTTTGAATATGGCTTTCTATTTTACAAGGGGAAGTTTCAGTGATGGGGGATTTAATTTTATGATCCATCTCCAGGAACGGGCTTATATCTTTTTCTTAGTGGCGGGAATTTTGATACTGGGAAAAATGATGGGAGATTATATCAAAGTGGGGGTAACTCGACGGGAATTTTTCTTTGGAAATCTTTTGAGTTCTTTATTTTTAGTTCTGTCTCTATTTGTTGTAGGCTTATTTCTCCATGGGATATTAAGTTTGGTGCTTACCGGTTACGTATTTAGTGAAGGATTGGAAATCGGAAGATTGGTTCCGAGCTTCCTTGAAATGCTGCAGTATTATTTTGTCGGCTGGTTAATCGCCTTGATATTTAAGCGGTTTTCCGTGATCAAAGGGGTGCTCATCCTTCTCGGCGTGGCCTTTCCCGCCTTCATGTTCTCCATGTTGCCGGCGATGATGATCGAGTCCGACGGTGGGCCTCATCTGACGGGACTGGCTTTTCCGATCCAGGGGATAATATTTACGGGGATTATCATTTGGGTGATTTATTTAACCATTCGAAGATTTCCCTACGCTATTGAGTAAAGAACGAAGCAAATTTTACGGAATTAAACCTTGTGAAGAGCACTTAAAAAGAGCCTAAATACTAACCGCCGGAACTTAATACTTCTAGGCGGTTATTTATTTTGAAATAAAAAAAGGTTTTCGAAGCACCGGTATAGAATATATTAAAAAGAAACCAAAAACTGACAATCATACCGGGGGGATTCTATGGAAAAAACGATTTTTGCTTACATAAGCGATAGCTTCAAAATTTTACGGTCCAATAAAGTACTTTTGTATACGGGACTGATCGATGCCCTATTCTTTATGACGTTGATCTATGCCTCCTACCGTATTAATCAAACAGCCCAGAGTTCCGGAAATTTACCCTTTTACGCCACCGGCGGTCCGCCGCCTTATTTGATCGGAGTTGCCGTCGCCGGATTTATCGGGGCATTTCTCCTTTCGGGAAAGCTTTACATGATCCGGAAAATTTATCAGGGCCATCACAATACGAGGCGACAGGAGACTGATCAACAGGAGGCTACCCAGCACAACGCCGGTAATCGTAACGCTGGGTATCAGGATACCGGTGAAAACAGCACCGGTGAAGGGGAGGAGGTAGCGAATATCACAATGAGAGACTACGCTGACGGGATGGGGCGCTTCGGCCTGAAAATCCTGGTGGGCAGAGTGATTATTTTTACCGTCGCCTTTTTCATGCTACTGCCCTTGGCCCTGGAGCTGTTAAACTCCTCGAACCCAAGGCTGGTGGACTGGGCGCCGGCGGTGATTTTTCTTATCACCCTGCTGTTTGCACTGTGGGACACCATTATGGTAGCCGATGACGGTAGCATTAAGGATTCCGTCAACCTCAGTATTTCCTTTGTGAAAAAACACTACCCCGTGGTGCTCGGGCTGCAAATTTTTGCCGCCGCCGTTGCTTTTCAAAGTGTATTGAGCCCTAATGTGCCCTTTCGAATGGCCCAGAGGCTTTTGGCGGAGCCCTCCATGGGTATTGAAAAAACCTTAGTGGAGCTTCCCGGATTGTACCAGGGAATCCTCAGCACTTTCGGAAGTATCTCCTGGGGCTTGGTGGTGCTCTTAACCGTGATCTTCAATGTCATTGCACCGATGATTTTTATGGATCTGTATATGGATCGGAGGGAAAACAATGTGTAAAGGTGGTAAAGATCGTAAAGGTTTTATACTCAAGCTTATGCTGGTTCTCAGTCTTTTGATCGCCTCGATTTCTGTTGTGTATGGAAATTCAGGGCCGCCCACCGTCCGCCCGTCGGATCAGAAAATGGTTTTTGATGAAAATAGCGGCGTCGCCCTACAGGAAGAATGGGTTACTATTATTATGGAATCCGAGGAACAGGGAATCGTAGAGGTTCGCTATGTGATGGAAAACATCAGCCGGGAAGAGGAAAATCTGGAAATGCTGTTTATTTTACCGGAAAGAAGCGATTCCTTAGAGGTCTTTTGGAATAATGAGCGCATCGAAATAGAAGAAGAGGTCTCCCGTACAAGACTGCCCAGTAACTGGAGAGCATCGGAGCTTCCCTTAGTGCATGACCCGCTGTCGGGAATGAGTCTAAGGGGGGAATACTCGGTTTACGGAAGCTATGGAAACAGTCGAGGAAAACTGTTTACGGTGGATCTACCCTTAGGGGAAACGGGGGAGTTGACCCTTCACTATCCCAGCTACAGCGGGATTTATCAACCTACGGAAGTGATTAATTCCATCTACCATCAGGTTTATTATCTGACACCGGCTCTTTTTTGGGAGGGGGATGCGAAGGTAAACTTGGAATTTCAACTGCCCGAAGGGGATTACGCCGTGGACTCCAACATTCCCATGGAAAAGGCCGGCGAAGGGATTTACCACGGGACCTTGGAAGAGCTTCCCCAAGAGGAGTGGCTTGTGGGGTTTGTGTCCACCTCGGGACTGTTTCTTGGGACCAATGTTCGGGTAATTCATAATGTTATTGTCGCCGCAGTTATGGCTGTTATGGCCACAGGGATCCTTTGGTTGAGTATAAAGAAGGATCCGAAATATAAATGGTTGGGCCTAGTACTGATCCCCATGATATTTTTGTTTCGAGTGGGCTGGGGGCTTTTTCTTCTCGCGGTATTTGCCGGACCCTTAGTGCTTACGGTTCTGGTGGTGTGGCTGTTGGCTTTTCTTTATAAACGCTATGTCAGGAGGAGTGCAGGGTAAAGGAGGTTATTCAAATGAAGAATGAAGTTATGGAACTGGCAGATTTACTAAAAAACTCCAAGCATGTGGTGGTACTCACGGGAGCAGGGATGGACACCGAAAGCAATATTCCCGACTTTCGTGGAAAAGACGGCTGGTGGAAAAACATGGACCCGAGAACCGTGGCAAGTATTGATACCCTACAGGAAAACTATTCGCTATTTCATGAATTTTATTCCATGCGACTGAAGATGCTGGAAGGTGTTAAGCCCCATAAAGGACACTTCATACTCGCCGAGCTTGAGAGCAGGGGAATGATTGAGGGCATTGCCACCCAGAACGTAGCAGGCTTACATGCCATGGCGGGGAGCCGTAGGGTGTATGAACTCCATGGAAATATTCGAAGCATCCGATGCAATAACTGCCACCGGGAGGCCGGGCTAAAAAACTTCTTAAACAAGGAAAAATGTAACTTCTGCGGTGGCGCCCTACGACCCGGGGTGGTGTTGTTCGGAGAAATGCTGCCTAACGAGGCCTGGGATTCCGCCATGAGCGCCATCGAGAGAAGCGACTTACTGGTGGTTATCGGCACCAGCCTGGAGGTATATCCCGTAAATCAGTTGCCGATGATGACCCGGGGAAAAACCGTATTGATTAATAATGAAGACCGGGGCGGCAGCGGAATGTTTGATTTGAAAATCATCGGGAAAGCCCGGGAGGTACTCGAGGAGTTGTATGACAATCTGGAAGATTAGGAGATGACAGCGGGACGGAGTTTTTGTCATCTAACAAGCTCGGCTGGACCCATTCCATGAGCAGCCGAGCTTGTTTTTATGCAGGTCTGATCCCCAGGGGTAAAGGAATAAGGGCTTCGGTCTACAGACCGAGAAAGCGTAAGTCTCTAGAAGGGATCTAAAGACATCTTCCGACGGTTATATTCAATAGGAATAACCTTTATTATTATAGTTAGCTAATATTAATTATGGAGGCTGTTATAATGAAAAAGGTTTTATTATTGCACAAATCAAATACCGGGTACATAAAGAAACCGAGACATTATGAAAGGAGCTGAAGAAAAATCAATCAGAAACGGGAAAAAATCTACATCGGAATGATCATCGCATTACTAATTTTCACCTACTACAGCCGAAGTTTACAGTCCGGGGATCTGCAACGAATTGAAAACCAACTCCATAACATGAGTCGGGAAATATCTCGTGAGGTCGGCCGTATCGAGCAGCAGGTCGGTCAAATCCGGGAGGAGGAACGGTGGTGGAGCAAAGGATCTTTGGAACTGGAACGAAAAGGGGAGAATCTTCAGGAGGTTTCAGTAGAATATCAGATTCAAGACTACAAAGATGGAGAAAAGCTTTACTTTCACTACCGACCCACAGCAGATGAGCACTATCAATCGGTGGAAATGGAGGAGGTCAGCACCGGGGTTTTTCGTGCCGTGTTTGATCTTGCACTGTCCATCGAACCGGAGATCAGGATGCACTACAGCGGCAGCAGCCCCGGAGATCGAGGGAATGAAGTTCAGACATGGGCCGATCAGGAAGAGGGCGGACAGGACTATCTCCCACATTATGTATCAACGGAGTACAACGGTGAGAGAAGAACCACCGCAGAAGAAAAGATGCACTTTTCCGGAATGAAGTTTGAGCTTTACCATCCGGTTCATATCAATATCCATCATCATGGGGGAAGTGAACCGGAGTACGATGTCAACATCGATGTGGACCAGTATCATCCCTCGCCCAATTACCAGCTAAAGACCCTGGAGACTTATTTATTGAAGGAAAACCACAAGGTAAGGGAAGTGGAAATGGAGCATCATGAGGAAAATACTTACCGAAATTATCGTAAGCGTATCCCTATGGAGGAGGAAGTCTACGATGAAATTCTTTTGCGGTTTATTTATGATAACGAAGAGGTGTTTGAACGAAGAGTGAAAGTCGGAGAAGGGCAATAACAGCCCTGATGGCTGTTTTGAAAAATCGACTTCTAAAAAAGGAGTGAAAACCGGTGCGTCAGGAAGAAGCTAAAAAAGCAATTGAAGATATGTTTAGAAAGCAGGTACAACAAGACCCTAAAGCCAAGAATGCGTATTTATTGGTTCATTCAGACAAGTTGGATTTTCATATGAATATTGCGGAGGGTTCCACCGGGGATTGGCCGGCAAGCCCCGGGCAAGCGAACTACATGGCCAGTGTGGGTAAATTATTTACCGCTACGATCATCAGCATCTTACATGAAAAGGGGGCCCTCTCCTTTGAGGATCCCATCAACAATCACTTAGACGGGGAATTACTGCAAGGTCTTCATGTGTACAAGGGCAAAGACTATACCAAGGATATCAAAATCAAGCATTTGCTAAAACAAACCTCAGGTTTAAATGATAGTTTCTGGCCCCTGCTGGAGAAGCTTTTGGAAGAGAAGGATTTTAACATGACCCCTCGGGAGGCCGTCCTCTGGGGGAAAAACACTTAAAACCCCATGGCCCCCCGGGGAAAAAGGTGAACTATACGGATACCAATTATTATCTTTTAGGCTTAATCATTGAAAACACAACGGGAAAAGCCTTTCATCAAGTGTTGAAAGACTATATTTTCCTTCCCCTTGGAATGAAGAATGCATCGATGCTTCACTACTCCGAACCCAAGGAAGCCTACAAGGAACCTATTGCCCATTTCAGCAAAGACAATCGAATAATGAATGATTTCAAGAACTATGGGGGGATTGACTTTGCCGGCGGCGGGGTTGTAGCCACCAATGAGGATTTGCTCAAATTTATGAAGGCCTTAGTAACGGGGCGGATTATTTCAAAGGCTACTCTGGAGACCATGAAGAATGATGGGGATCAGTTATACTTCGGGATCGATTATGGTTATGGAGTTTGGCAATTCAAAAGGATACCGGTTTTTATGCCGGGGAAATACAGCTGTTGGGGATGCGCCGGGGTAACCGGGGCCTTTATGTTTTACCATCCGGAACTGGATGCGTACCTGATCGGTAATTTTAATGATGTATCCTATAAATCGAAGGGCATAAGGTTTATGCTTAAAGTGATAAACCAACTGTTAAAAGCAAATACTAATTGAAGGGTTCCATAGCTTATATACCTATTGAAGATAACCGGATTGTTAGGGAGATTAGAACAGGTAATTGTGCAAGCCAAGGTTAACAAAACCCAAAGGATGAAGGGGGATGTAAGATGGAAAAAATAAATTATCAAACAGCAGATTCAATGGAAAAAAGCAAGGTACTTCCATTATATGAAGATGCCGGGTGGACGGCCTATACAGAGAATAGCCAGCAGTTGATGGCGGCGATTTCCAAGTCCTTGAGGGTGGTCGGAGCCTGGGACGCAGGAAAACTGGTGGGTCTGATACGAGTGGTGGGAGACGGAGAAATTATACTCTTTATTCAGGATAT
The DNA here is from genome assembly GCF_009910325.1 of Isachenkonia alkalipeptolytica. Classification (NCBI taxonomy): domain Bacteria; kingdom Bacillati; phylum Bacillota; class Clostridia; order Eubacteriales; family Clostridiaceae; genus Isachenkonia; species Isachenkonia alkalipeptolytica. The sequence goes on along the minus strand of NZ_SUMG01000006.1, from coordinate 119,027 downwards.
TCTGGTTCTTCAGGATTATAAAAGAAGAGGGATCGGAACAAACTTAATGAAGCTTGTAATGAATGAGTTCAAGGGTGTCCGGCAAAAGGTGCTTTTAACCGAGGATACGGAAGAAACCAGAGGGTTTTATGAAGCCCTGGGCTTTCGCTCCTGTGATGACGGAAGAATGGTGGCTTTCGCCATACAGAGGTAACCTCTCCCTGGAAGAATTCCTAAAAGCTGGCTAATGCATTGGAAAGAGAATTTAAGAGTAAAGAGAATATTCAAGTGGAATCATCAAAGCGTTCTATGATAAAATGATTCTAAGAATATGCATAGAAGAAAAGAGTGATACCCTTGGAAAAAGGCTTTAAGTTAGGCATAGAAGACATCAAAATCCAAACCCCCGGGGCTCAGATCATGGACCGGATCCTAAAAGAATATGAAAGTCTGGATGCTTTTGGAGAGAAGATCAATCTGTATTCCGATTCCATTAAGCAATATCTATACAGTAAAAATTTGGGTTCCGGGGCTTTTAAAGTGAAATTGACCATGGCTTTGGAAGAGGACTTTCATAATCTGTACATTCCTGAGGAAGACCAGATTAAGCATTATGTGTCGAATTTATTACTCTATAAAGAACAGTACAATAAAAAAGAAGACGTTCAGGTTTTGGAACGATTGAAAAAAATCTGCTTTGAAAGAGAAATGTTAAAAGAGTATATTGATGTATGTCGGGCCTATGCTTCTTATTATTATAACCTGAACGACTTGGACCGCAGCATTGCCTATTATGACCTGGCCATTGACTACTTAAAGAAAAAAGAAGGTCAACCCCGTCTGATTCTTACCATGTCAGAGTTGGGGCTGGCCTTGCTGGCAAAAAAGGATCGGGAGCGTCTACAGGAATTAATGCCCTATATTGTACGGCGCCTAGATAAGGCCAACGAAGATTTTATCCATAACATGGATCAAATCTATTATAATTTGGGACTGATCTATAATCATCTGAAAAAACATGAATCTGCATTATTGATGTTTGAGAACGGGGAAAGACTTACCGAAAGAAACACCATGAAAGCAAAATGCTTGATTGCGAAAGGGAATTATGAACTTTTGCAGGATAATTATCAAAAGGCCGAGGAACTTTATTTAAAATCCAAAAAGATCATTCGCTATCAAGGAAAGGTCGTAGAAGAGAATATGGCGGATTATTCCTTGGCTCGGCTATACTACAAAATGAATCAAATTAAAAAAGCAGAAGTGTTGATGGATGATGTGATTCATCGTTTAAGGGGCAAAATCACTGCAACCCGGAACGACTATTTAACGGTTTATATTCAGATTAAAATGCGTCTTCGGAAAAAGGGAGAAGTTTTGGCTGTTTTGGAACAGATGATTGATGAGGAGAAGGAAGGATATATTTATTATCTCCATCAATTGAACGTAATTAACAGGATTGTGGATGAGATGGATGCGAAAAATCCCTTATTAAAGAATTTAAAAGAGCTGATGATCGAAAAGGCCAGGGAAGAGCGGCGCTGGGATCCGGACTGCCTGGATAAGCTGAAAGTGATTATTGGAAGCATTATGATTAAAGATTAATAAAGGTATTTTATGGAGAACCCTTTGGTGCGGGTTCTTTTTTATGGCAAAAAGGGATGAAGAAAATTCCGGGCCATATAAAAATGGGTCATATTTACATATGGAAAGAATTCTTTACAAATTGGTTTTTGCAGTGATTATAGAAAGTACAATCAGAATCATTAAATAAATCAAAATTTAAGTTAGTTAGGGTGAAACCGACAAAAAGGACAATAGGATAAATAAGGAATGGATAAACATTTTGCAAAAACCAGATTGAATTATAATCTACGATAAATTGGGGCAATTCCATACAAACAACCATACAAAAATCCCATATTATAGCAAAATCATAAATTGTTATTTTAATAACATGGTTTTATGCTAATAGTACGCGCGATATCAGATTAGAAAGGAGGTAAATTATGAGTTGGATCGATTGGATTTTAGTGGGGGTATATCTACTTGGTCTTGTGGTATTAGGAGTGAAATTAGGTAAAACTAACAAAACCGAAAAGGACTACTTTTTAGGAGGAAGAAATTTTAAATGGTGGGCCATCGGTTTATCGATTATTGCAACCCAGGTCAGTGCCGTAACCTTTATCGGTGCTCCGGGATGGGCCTATACCGATGGCCTTTCTGCAATTATTATGACATTAAATATTCCCCTGGTACTTTTTTTTATCAGCGGTATATTTCATCCATTTTTTTACAACATCCAGGTTACTTCCGTGTATGAGTATTTGGAAAAACGTTTCGGAAAAGTGATTCGGGCACTGATGGCTTTTGCCTTTTTATTTAAGTCCATTATGGTTATGGGAACGATTTTGTATGCCCCGGCTTTGGTACTGGCAAGAGTAACGGGAATATCTATTTACCTGGCCATCGGCATAATGGCGGCCATTGGAATATTCTATACGATTTTAGGGGGAATCAAAGCCGTAATCTGGACGGATGTTACCCAAATGGTCGTACTTTGGTTTGGACTGGTTCTTACGATTTTCACGGTGGTTCAAAGCATGCCCGGAGATTTCACAACAAGCATTGCATCGATCCGGGATGCGGGAAGGATGACGGCTCTGAATTTTACGCAGGGACTATCGGTGGCAAATAGTGTTTGGGCCGGGTTGATTGGAGGAGCGGTGCTTCACTTGGGATATTTCGGGATTGATCAAGCCCAGGTGCAACGGGTACTTACAGCGAAATCCATGCGCCATGTAAAACATTCTTTATGGTTCGGAGGGTTTGTGGTCGTAATACAAATGTTTTTCTTTATGATGATGGGTTCCTTTCTTTACGTTTACTTTCAGGGGATTCCCTTTGAAAATCCCAACGATGTCTTTATACGATTTGCCTTAACCGAGTTTCCCGTAGGACTGTTAGGGATTATCATTGCTGCGATCTTTGCATCGGCCATGTCCAGTCTGGACTCATTACTAAATTCCATGACTACCGTGGTGATCAAAGATGTGTATAAAAACCATATGAATCCTGGAGCTTCCGATGAGCAGGTCTTGAAGATTTCCAAGAAACTTACTTTGGTCTTTGGAATATTTATGGCGGTCTTTGCGGTAATCGTCAGCACTTCGAATTTATCCATTCTTGAAGCCATTAGTGTGTACGGTTCCTACCTACTGGGATCCATGCTTGGAGTATTTATTTTAGGGATGCTGACAGTAAAAGCCAATGAAAAAGGAACCGCAGCGGGATTTGTCCTGGGAATAGTAGCGGTAGCTTTTGTGGCACAAAACACCGAGGTTTATTGGATGTGGAACAATTTAATCGGTGCGGGAACCACCATTATCGCAGGGTATGTTATTAGTATATGTACGGGTTCGGAAACCAAAGATATTACACTCTATACCATACAAGGACAAAAAGCACTCTTTGATAAACGGAAATTCTCGGAGATGGAAGACGGAGTGTTTATTGCTCCCGGTCGATTTGAGAAGAGGTCATACGGACTGTTAATTTACCTGGCGGTGATTTTACTTTTCTTCTACCTTATCGGTTAAAAGATGGACTGCAGTGTAAGGGGTATTTACCATGAAGGATCAATATTCGAGGAATAAATGAAAGGCTTAAAAAGGAGGCAAAACCAATGAAAACCAAAGAGCAAGATAAAAAGAAGCAACAAGAGACCCTGGCCTTAAAGGAGGAAAAAACCATGGGAAATACTAAGAATCAAGGATCTAAAACTTCAAAAACCCCTGGAAGTGAAAAGGTGTTTTATGGAGACAGTACTAAAGTAAGTGCAGTTGGGCATTACGATTTTAATGACTATGTAAAGCTGGAAAGTAAAAACCAAAAGATGGAGGGTTTTGATCCCCAGTACCGGGATTTTGTGGATTATATCATGAAAATTACCCATAATATTTGGGAAGAAAAAGGAATCGGTGTGATTTATGATACTTATCACAACAATGTCACAATGCATACGGGATCCAAGAGCATTGTAGGTATTAAGGAGATTATTTCCGGAACCATGCAAACCCTGCATTCAATGCCGGATCGACGGCTGATCGGACAAAATGTTATTTGGTCTCCCTTAGGAGAAAACGGATACCTTTCTTCCCACCGGGTAATGTCTACGGCCACCAATACAGGAGATAGTATGTTTGGCAAGGCTACGGGTAAAAAACTGACCTTCCGTACGGTTATCGACTGTGCCTGTGAAAACAATCGAATTTACGAAGAATGGCTGGTTCGGGATAATCTTACCATTGTAGAGCAAATGGGATTGGATCCCAAGGCGGTAGCAAAAAATATGGCTAAGAAGCATGATAAAAATGACCGGGTCACTCCGGAAAGCTTCGGCCTGGGAGAAAACATGAGGGGCCAGTATATGCCGGAAAAATACACACGGAAAGATGAATCCGTGGGGGAATGGATGTTGGAAATGCTCAGTCATGTATACAACTATCGATTGTTTAATGAAGTCCGGGACTACTATAGCGACAGTGCTTGTATGCATTATGTGGGTAATAAAGATCTTCATGGCCATAATGAAATTCAAGGAATGTTCATCAGCTTCTTTGCATCTTTTCCTAATGCGGAATTTATGGTAGACCGGGTGACTTGTAATGAAAAACCGGAAAAAGGCGAATGGGATGTGGCGGTAAGATGGCGCATCAACGGAATCCATGAAGGGATTGGTTTTTTCCAAGAGCCCACGGGTAAACCGGTAAATATTTTAGGAATCAATCATTACCATGTAAAAAACAATGAAATTGTAGAGGAATGGGTTACCTTTGATGCATTGGATGTCCTACGACAAGTGGTTGATACCGATGAAACCCCGGAAAAAGAAGATTAAAAATTGATATTTAAAATAAGAAAATAAGAAAAGAGGTATAAAAATGACAGATGCACAAGCAATCAATAAAGATGATGAACTGGTTATTCTCGGGAAGGACCGAACGAATCCCCAACGGTTAGTGGCATTTTTTTCGATCCTGGTCGTGTATTTTTTCTACTGTTATAATTTTATGATCGGAACCTTTGTAAGACCCACCATGGTTACGGAAATTGCCGCCGGAGGATTCGGATTCACCCTCTCTCAAGCGGAAGCCATCTTTGCGATAATGTCCTTTGCCACTATTCCCGGTACATTGATGTATGGAAAGTTGGCAGGAACCATCGGAAAAAAACGAACACTGATGATTATTGCAGTGATGTTTGCCACAACCACTTACTTACCCTTATTGGCGCCGACGAATTTTACCCTTTGGAGAATTGCCCGGTTTGTAACGGGACTGTCCCTAGGTGGGGTATTTGGAACCGCGGTACCCCTTGTGGCGGAAATGTTTCCTCAAAAGCATCGAGGGAAACTTGCGGCAATTCTAACCAGTACATTCTCGGTAGCAATGATTTTTGCCGGATGGTTATACGGTGTGTTAGGGGATGGAAACTGGGAAATGCTGATTTATACCGCGGTAATTCCTCCTTTGGTAGGAACCGTGATGATTTTCTTCTTTGTGCCCAGTGATCGTCAGCATGCAGAGGAGTTAAAGAAAAAAGCAAAGGAAAAGGGAGAAAAGGTAAGTTACTTAAGTATGTATAAAGGAAAGTATCTTTTTATCGGGATCGGCGTGATTGTACTTTCCGGTTTTAACTTTTTAGCTTATTCCGCTTTTGCCAACAACGCCACCACCTATTTAACCAACGAGTTGGGGATGGCCGCAGCCGTAGCAGGTTCCATATACAGTTTGCAGGGAATCGGTCAACTGATCGGATACAACATTTGGGGCTTTATTGCGGATAAGTTTGGAAGAAAAGTGCCGGCCATCGGGATGGCATTAGCCGCGGTAGGGGTATTTATCTATATGCAGCTGAACCCGGAAAACGTCACGGCTTTTCGAATGGTCTCATTAATGATCGGTTTTAGTGTTGGGTTCTCCGGCGCCTGGGGAGCTTACTATACGGAGCTCTTCCCGAAACGCTTCAGTGCACTGGCACCGGGAATTTCTTTTAACGGTGGTCGGATAATTTCATCGATTGCCCTACCCTTTGTGGCGGGAGTAGGTTCCAGCGCTGCGGGGATGACAGGGATCTTCAGTATTGTAATGGCCGTATTTGTGGCGGGAGCCGTTCTTTGGTTGTTCCTTCCGGAGACGTTGAATAAGCCGAGGGAAGAATAAGTCGTGAGGAAAGGAAATGAAGGGTGTTATGATTAAAGAGTTTTTATCAGGGGGATGTAAGTTTCAAAAAGCGCTTATCAAAAATAATATTACTGAATGGTTCCATGAGGATGCCTTAATGTATCTCTGCCATCCCTTTAATCAGTTGGTGGGCGTGGGGGAAATTATTAGTATTTTTTATGAGCCTCTCTGCACTTCTTTTGATGAACTTAAAAAGACGCCCTCGATTTGTATAGCGGGGGAGGTCGGAGGAGACCTATGGATCAGCAGTAAAGGTGTATATCGAGGGATTTTTAATAAAGAATGGTTGGATATACCTCCCACCTATAAAGAAATGAATCTTGGCTATGGAGAGTTTCACCGACTGAAACAGGGAAAGATCATTGAGACCAGAATGCTTTTGGATCTTCCCGATCTGATAAAACAATCCGGGACGGTCCTTAGGGAAGACAAAAGTAAGGAGAAGACTCCCTATCGACCAAAGGAGGAAACCCTTCATTTGATCGACGGTTCCTTCCATGCCCTTCTGAGCTGGGTAAAAGGGAGTGCTCAAAAAGAGGATATCCGGCGGATGGACTGGTGGAGCCATGGAGGGGATCTTCCCCTGGATCATTATTGGATGAGAGATGAGCTGCGGTTGAAGCTGGATCAAGGGATAGATGTTTTAGAAGAGGTGCAAAAATCGAAGGATAAAAAAACATATTAGGAGGGCTATTATGGGAAGGTTTCAAGAAGCGAAAGGAATCGTACAAGATTTTTTCAATGGGTTGGAAAGAGCAAATGAAGAGGAATTGCCGGGGATATTAGAAAAATATACCTCGAAGGATTATCGATGGCGAGGGGTTTATCCTTACCGGGAGCAGGAAGGGATTGAAAATGTGGCGAAAAAATTCTGGGTACCTCTTAAAAAGTCCCTAAATCACATGCAGCGGCGACAGGATATCTTTATTGCCGGGGATAATGAAATAGATGGTAAACAGTGGGTTATGAGCATGGGCCATTTTATGGGGCTTTTCGATCGGGAATGGTTAGGCATCCCTCCCACTGGAAAAATGATCAATCTCCGTTATGCGGAGTTTAACTGTGTGGAGGAGGGAAAGATCAAAGAGACCGGACTTTTTATTGACATCATCGGCTTTATGCTTCAGGCAGGAATCAATCCCCTGCCCCCATCAACGGGAAATTATTTCGTTTATCCCGGACCAAGAGATCATAACGGACTTCTTTTTGAGGATGCGGATCCGAAAGAAGGAAAAGACACATTGGCCCTGGTTAATAAAATGGTGCAGGACCTTTCGGATCTTAATGAGAGCGGAGCCATGGGATGCCCGCCGGAAATACTTGAGAAAGCCTGGTCTAAAGAGATGATCTGGTACGGTCCAGGAGGTATCGGTGCAAGTTATACGATCCCTCGGTATCAACTGCAACACCAGCTACCCTTTCGAAACAATTTAAAGGACAAAAAGTTTAACGGTCATGAATGCCGTTTTGCAGAAGGAAATTTCGCCTGCTTCTTTGGATGGCCGAACCTTTCCAACACACCCACCGGAGGATTTTTAGGACTTCCTGGAGGGGAAGCGCGAGGAGATATGCAAGTGGTGGATGTGTATTATCGAAAAGGTGATAAATTGTTGGAAAACTGGGTATTTATTGATATTCCTTACTGGTTGAAACAACAAGGGGTGGATATTATTGAACGCACCGCGATTATTGAAAATCCTAAATATTAATTCGGCAGAAAAATAGAATTATTCAATTGACGAAAAAGAAGTATCATTGTATAAAAATCTCACCCGTTTTATCATTCAGGCCAAGGCATGCCTGGGGCACAGTGCCTATGATGAACTGGAAAAGATTCAGTGCCCCACCCTGGTCATTGGTGGAGGCAGGGATGAAGTGGTGGGTATCAATACCTCGGAAGAAATAGGGGAGAAAATTCCGGGAAGCAAATCCATAATTTATCCGGGTCTTGGCCACGGCGCCTACGCCGAGAGTAAGACATTTGACCGGGATGTGCTGAAGTTTTTGTCTTGAACCGTCAGTATCACCAACATCATTAGTATCGCTGATAACACCAGAAGCACTGATATCAGCGGCATCAATAATAACACCAGCATCACTGGTATCATTGAAGTGACAAATGTCACAGGTTACCGTGACAGTATTCACTATAATAACCTTTTTGTTTTGTTAAGCTTAAGGTAAGAATAAAGCAAGGAGGTTTTATTGTGTCAAAGAATACTAAAAGAATTGTAATGTTTTTAGCCGTAACCTTCGGATTAATGTACCTGTCCCATGGATTGATTGCCCTGTTATTGGAAACTACAGCCATGGAATTAGAGGACTTTCCCTTGAATATCCTCGGGATTATCGGTGGCGGCTCGCCGGCTTTTGCGGCGCTGTTTATGGTATACAAAATGTACAGCGAAGAGGAGCGAAAAAACTACTGGAATCGGGCGTACCTCTATAAAGCACATTGGTTTTGGTGGATGGTGGCCTTGCTTTCCCCACTGGTCATCGGTCTTGGGGCCAATCTGATTTATCACGGAGGATGGTGGAACCCTGATATACAATGGAGTCATATTGCGGCATTTCCCCTTACCTTTGGGGCCATGATTTTTGCCGGAGGTGCGGAAGAACTGGGATGGCGTGGAATCCTGCAGAATTCAATTTCAAAGAAGGTTCATCCGGTAGTAACAGGGATCCTTATCGGGATTATCTGGGCTATTTGGCATGGACCGCTGTTTTTGATTGACGTCTTCGCCCATTACAACTATGCTTTTTCCACTTACTTTCTTTTTGCAATCGTTTACTCTTTGCTTTTAACACTGTTGGTTTACAAGACCCGAAGCATCCTCTTGGCAGTATTAATGCACGCCGGTATTAATGCCTTCGGAAATTTGGGCTTTGGCATTCCCATGGAAGTACACGAAGGAGTACTTGTTTTTCTTGCACTACTATTTATAGGATTCGCCTCAGCTCTTCATTTCGCTGAAAAAAGTAATATACCGGTCAATTGCCGTCCCGGTGATAGAGGTCGGTCTGCTATCAAAGTAAACATGCACTCTCCGAAAGAATAATGTAGTCGCGTTAGTAGTGGATAGTCCTTTTTGAAAATTCTAATAAATGTTATAATAAACCTAAGAATTAAAGGGTTCAATAGACGACCCAGGGGTATATCAAATGCTTACGGGAGGGGATTATGATATATAAAATAGCGGTTATGTCCGATGTACATGCAAATTTACCGGCACTCACCCGGGTTTTAGAGGATATTAAAAAGGAGAAATGCGATAGAGTCTATCACATAGGGGATGCCATCGGCATCGGGGCCTTTCCGAAGGAAACCTTAGACGTCATGCTAAAGGAAAACATCATAATGATCATGGGAAACCATGAATATTACTACTTAACCAAAGGCTTTCAATTTCCAAAGGGCACTACAAAAGGAGAGGTTGATCACCATAAGTGGGTACGAAAAGAACTGGGTATAAAATATCAGGAAGCGGTTTCGAAGTTTCCGGTTCTGGAAAATGATAAGTTGGTGGGATTAAACCTGGGATTTATCCATTACGTGGTAGACCCCGAAGGAAAGGAACCCTTAAGCTTTAAAGATGTGAAGGAGGACCTTACAGAAACTAATATTGATGCATTTTTTCAACTTGAAGGCTACGACATCATTTTTTTCGGTCATCAGCATCACCCCCTGTTGGAGTGTCGAGGCAAGGAAACCGGGACCCGGTATGTAAATCCCAGCGCTTTGGGTTGTCAAAGGGGAAGTTTTGCGAACTACAGTATCTTGGAGATTAATGAAACGGGTTTTAACATCCGACACAAGGAAGTGACCTATGAGAAAGATAAGGCGGTAAAGGCCTTGGATCTTAGAAAGGTACCGGCCAAAGAATATATCAAGAAAATATTTTACGGCAGAACCTAAAAAAACTTTTAAAAATACTCGGGATCAATATCCCTGAAGAAGCATAAGAAAACCGCCTTGGAAGCCATCAATTACGATGATGAACTCCCGGCGGTTATTTTTGTGAAAGCTCTAAGATTAATAGCTATTTAATAAGGAGTAGCTCCTCCTGGCGTTTTGGCAGGTAACGAAGACGATTATCGATAAAGGCGGTGGTTTCCTCGAGCATGAAATAAACCTTTGGTCCTTCCCAGCAGTCCACGGATTTCCAGATATTCAACTCCAAGGCATAGCAAGTGGCGTCCCTTAATCGGTGTTCCCCCGAGGTTTTTACAAATTCCTGTTCCTCGAACAGCCCCACATTCATTCCGATGGCGTGGCCGTAGAGGCCGATGGGATGGGAGTATAGCCGGGGATGAAGCCCCTGTTTCTTCGCGAGTTGTAAGGAGCTTTCCAGTATTTCATTGCCTCTTCTGCCTTCTTTGAACTCTCCGGCGACGATATCCTGAAAGGCCTTGGCTTCTTCAAAGCCTTCCACAAGGTCTTTGGGTACTTCTGTTTCTCCATCTTTCAGTACATAGGCCATTCGCTGGGTGTCGGTGCAAAGGGTAAGATACTCGATGCCGATGTCACAGTGCAGAAGGTCCCCCTCCTGGATCACCTGATCAAATATTCGAAAACGGGGATCCCCTTTTCTTTGCAAACTTACATCGGGACTGAACCATGCCCGGAGTCCCAAGTCGTTGATGACTTCATGGATCCACCACTGAAGATCTTCGGTGGTGGTCTTACCGGGGGTGATGGTTTCTCCGGAGAAGGCATCTTCAATAATGGATGCGGCCACCGCGTATACCTCTTGATAAAGGGCAATTTCTTTTTTTGTACGGGTTTCCAGCCACCGGCGGCTTAGGTTTTCGGCGCTTACCATGTTTTTCTCCCAAGAAGAGCCCAGCGTCGTTTTAAGTTTTTCATAGAGGCCGTGGGAAATCCCATCGGTAAGGCCGGCATTTTCCGAGTAGTTCACACCGATGGTCTTCGGTTGAAGACTTGTCACAAGGTGGTTAAGACAGGCCCACTGATCTTCTTTTTCCCGATCCCAGATATTCTCATAAAATCGCTCCAAACGCTGATTCGGGCCGAAAATACTGTAGCGCTTCATAGTTTCTCCGTTGAAATGAAAAACGAGAATGGAAAGCCTTGAGGCGGTTTTCTGCAGGGGAGGGATCAGGGTGTTGAAAACCGGGTCTTCATTATACTCTCTTGAGGGAAGAATCCATAGGTCAATTCCTGTTTCCTTCATTAGTTTCGGAAGAAGGTGGTCCAAACGATGCTCCAGCAAATTATCGATGATTTCGTATTGCTTTTTTAACGGCAGAATACCGTATTTTTCTTTTCGATTATTCATAGAGACCTCCTTGATTTTTTTATACAGCCCTTAAAGGGCTATCTTCTAGTTTGTATACCCAACTCCTTTAATAATTCACAGCAGAAAGGCCTTGCGATAAATCGGGGGGCAACTTCGTTTGAAAACAAAATAAAACAATGTTTTCAACGTATTAATTGCAGCTACGGAGGGTCTTTGTGAAAGTATAACAAAAAATCAAAATTTAGAAATGATTCAGACGAAATAGGTGGCAATAAGGAAGGGGGTGTGCTAGTATTGAACTTGTGGTGCTACTTTAGACCTGTTAACCCAAGCTTGAAATAAGGATGTTATAAAAAAATATATTTAAAGGAGAATGCGATAATGAGCAACTATAACGAAGTATTAGCAAGAAATACGGAAAAGGCTCCCCAAAACAAGGGGCGATCTTCTCAAACCGTGGCTTTTTCACATTACAACAATCTTTCCGCCCAATTACCTATGGATCCAACAACGGGGAAAATGGTAGCCGGCGGTGTGAAAGAGCAGGCGGAGCAGTGCTTTAACAATATTAAGGCCATTCTGGACAGCATCGACCATAGAATGAGCGACGTTGTTAAAATCACAGTATTTGTTCAAAATATCAAAGATGTTGACCTTGTAGACGAAGTGTATAAATCTTTCTTCCCAACTTATGTTCCTGCCCGTACGGTAGCGGCGGTTGCGGCGCTACCCATGGATGCCTTAGTTCAAGTGGATGCACTGGTATCCCATGGTGAAGGTACCATTCCCAACGCCCCCCAGGCAGGAGACCTTATAAAACTGACCAATAACACGGCAAATGCCCCAATGAATCCCTTAGCTACTCAAACCGTGGCCTTTTCCCATTACAATAATCTTTCCGCCCAATTACCCATGGATCCGAAATCCGGAAAAATCGTAACCGGCGATGTGAAAGATCAGGCAGGCCAGTGCTTAAAGAATATCAAGGGGATTTTGGAAAGTATCGACGTGCCCTTTGACGATATTGTTAAAATTAATATCTTCCTGAAAAACCTCAAGGATATTGAAGCTGTAAACCAGGTTTATTCAACCTTTTTCCCCGATTCGGCCATCGCAAGGGCGGTGTCCTATGTTCCTGCCCGTACGACCGTGGCAGTGGAAGCTTTACCGATGGATGCCTTGGTACAAATGGAAGCCGTGGTATCCCACGGAGACGGCACCCCTCCTCAAGCGGTGGAAGACCGGCATGGAATTATCATCGAAGCCAATAATACGGAGAAAGCACCAAAAAGCTCTTTATCTACCCAAACGGTGGCATTTTCTCACTACAACCATCTTTCGGCCCAGTTACCCATGGACCCAACAACGGGGAAAATGGTTGCCGGCGGTGTGAAAGCTCAGACGGAGCAGTGTCTGAAAAACATGAAGGCGATTGTAGAAAGTGTTGACCATGTACTGGAAGATGTGGTAAAAGTGAATATATTTGTTAAGGACATGGCGGATATCAATGCTGTGGATGACGCGTACAAAGATTTCTTCCCCGGGGGCATTCCCGCCCGTACAACCGTGGGCGTTTCCGATCTACCCACGGATGCATTAGTTCAAATCGATGCTGTGGTATCCAATGCGGAGGGAACACCGCCAAAAGCTTAGGGAAAACCGATAGTTATTAAAAATAGCAAGAAAGAAAGTCGCTGAAGGGGTATACAAACTTTTCGGCGATTTTTTTTGTCCGGCGGCGGAGCTATCTCGAAAGAGTGACAGGTTTCACTATAAATAACCTAACTCTTTTGTTAAAATAAGGACAACAGCAATAATGACAATTTTATGAAAAGGTGAGAAAAGCGAAGAGGTATCGGTCTTTTACTCAAGAAAATTTAATAAAAGGGGATGGAGTTATGAGAAAGAAAGGCACACTGATTCTGATCTTATTATTGATTTTCCCACTGCTAGCCTGTAATGAATCGGATTTGGATTCGGACAAAAGTACGGAGTTTAATTTAGAAGAGGCGTTTTCTGCGGAAGAGGCCTATCATCATATTGAGGCATTAACCGGGGAGGCGATGGAAGGAAGACGGGCGGGCACTGAAGGAAACCGGAGGGCCAAAGAATATATTAAAAATCACTTTGCATCCCTGGGTCTTTCGCCCTTAGGGGATGAAGAGAGCTATTATCAGTGGTATACCCAACAGGATCTTACCTTTACGAAGGAGGCTTCCCTGACCTTGTTGGATGATGAGGGTGAAATCCATAAAGAGTTTACAAACCGTAAAGACTATATACTCCTTAGAAGGTCGGTTTCCGGGGAGCATTCAAATCGTTTTGAACGGGTGGCCATGGATTCCGACTTTTCCCTGGAATCATCCATTACGTTGATCGAAGAGGAGGCGATGGAGGAAAATTCAAGTTTGGAAATCGAATCCCCGATTATTCTTGCGGAGAATATGGAGCAGCTGCATGTTTTATTACAGGATCACCGGGATGAAATCGAAGGTCTTATTCTCCTTCCCCAGGACCCCGTCAGCAACTTTACCGGAGAATCTCTACCAATGTATATAAAACCGGGATTTTTATACCTGGACGCTGATACGATGGAAGAGAACACTCCCGATGTAATGTATATCACACGAAGTACCTTTGATGAAATTCTATCCTTAAAGGATCAAGGGTATACCCTTCAAGCAAAGGGAGGATTTACCCATGAAGAGGTCTCCGTAGCTAATGTGATCGGAGGGTATGAAAGTCCTGAGGATACCAAGGACACCCTGTTATTGATCGCCCATTTTGATCATTTAGGGAAGGATTCCGACGGTTCTGTTAATCCCGGAGCCCTGGATAACGCCTCGGGCACCGCAGTGATGATGGAAATGGCAAGGGTTATTACGGAAGAGAACATGGAGATTCCCTTCAACATCGAGTTCATTGCCTTTAACGGCGAAGAGGACGGTCTCCTGGGATCATTTCATTACGCGGATACCATGGACCATGACCCCGAGGACCTAAAGGTGATCAATCTGGATATGGTCGGTGCCAGTGATGTGGACTATCTGTTGATCGATCCCAGTGACCGGGTTCCGGAAGAAAGCCTTTATATCCTTGTGGAGAGTATCCTAAAGGAGAAGGAAATCGATTACCGGCTACAACGAAACTCCGGAGGAAGCGACCATATTCCCTTTTCCTTAAAAGGGGCAGATGTACTCTTGCTACTGGATTATTCCCATCAGATATTCGACAACCATTATCACAACCACTACGACACCATGGACATTATTGATCAGGAGCGACTAGGGCTTTTCGGCAACATTCTGCTGGAAACCCTGCAGAGGAACTCCCTATTTTCAGACCGTGAAGCAAGGAGGGATTAAAGGTGGAGACGATTACCTGGTTAGGCATCCTCTTTTGTCTATCACAGTCAGCTATTTTATCGGGGTCAAATCTGGCCTTTTTCAGTATCAGTAAAATGCGTTTGGAGTTGGAAGTTAACAGAGATAACAATGATGCGAAAAAGGTAATGAAGCTCCGAAAAAATTCAAATTTTCTTCTGGTGACAATTCTTTGGGCGAATGTTGCCATTAATGTGCTTCTGGCTTTGCTGTCGGAATCGGTTATGACAGGCGTTGTTGCTTTTTTCTTCTCTACGATCCTGATCACAATTGTGGGGGAAATTCTACCCCAGGCATACTTCACCAGAAGAGCGTTAACCGTAGCAGCCTTTCTTTCGCCGCTGATTCGGGTATATCAGATCATACTCTATCCCATTGCCAAAGCAACAGCCTGGGTCTTGGACCATTGGCTGGGGGAAGAGGCTATTGAATATTTTAAGGAAAAAGATCTCGAAGAGCTGATTGCCATGCATATGAAAGCCGCTGACAGTGAAATTCAAAAAGTGGAGGGCCGCGGGGCAATGAATTTTCTTTCGATGGATGATCTGCCGCTGTCCTCAGAGGGAGAACCACTGAAGTCCGAAAGTATTTTGAAAATCCCTTTTAAAAAAGGTTATCCTGTTTTTCCGGAGGTTGAAAAAAAGGAAGGGAAAGAACTTATCGAGAAGATTGACGCATCCCGTCATAAATGGGTGGTGTTGATAGATCAGCGGGAGCGTCCCCGGATGGTGTTGGATGCGGATCATTTTCTCCGGGAAACGATGCTCCGACCAAACAGCAACAATCCACTGGAAGCTTGTCACCGACCGATAATTATCAGAGAGGGAAAAACTTCTATCGGGGATGTGTTGCCTCGATTTATGGCCTTGGGTAAGAAAAGGAAGGATCATGGGATTGACGAGGATGTTGTTTTACTTTGGAGTGATGAACGGAGAATTATTACCGGATCTGATATTTTAGAGAGACTCTTACGGGGGATTGCAAAGAAATAGGGGTGATCCTATCCCTTAACACAGGAAATCGCTTAAGAAACTTATTCAAGCTTCTTAAGCGATTTTGTTACGTTTTCAGCCAATGCCAGGCGTCATCTAACTCCCGGTTTTCAAAGGTTTTCATCTCCACACCGG
This sequence comes from Isachenkonia alkalipeptolytica, assembly GCF_009910325.1. Taxonomy (NCBI): domain Bacteria; kingdom Bacillati; phylum Bacillota; class Clostridia; order Eubacteriales; family Clostridiaceae; genus Isachenkonia; species Isachenkonia alkalipeptolytica. The sequence goes on along the minus strand of NZ_SUMG01000006.1, from coordinate 103,032 downwards.
GAAACACTTTATCAAGTTTTGTAGTGTGTTTCAGTTTATCATCATTTCCAACGATGGCGACCTTACTCATATGGCTATAATTCTTTACTGCTAATTTCAAGTCTTCCAATAGGGCACCGAGGGTAAAGTTCGGAAATTCCTGCATACGTATCAGAATATTGACTTCTCCGAATTTATCGACCTTATCCTCTAAAGCCGGGCGGATTTTTTCATAATCCTCTTTTCTTATTTTTTCACTGATTTCCAGTTCCAAAACCGGAACACCTTGATTATTAATTACTCTTACCATTTGCATCCCTCCAGAGACGAACCGTATCGGTTCAGAGTTTTTAATCAGCAACGATTTTTATCCCATGGTGGACTTTATGCTGCGCGATTTTCTTCCTTATTTTTCATTTCCATTGTTGCCATAACCCCTCCGATAAGGGCGATCACCATGAATACTGCCACAAACAGTCCACCAAGGATTGCGGCCAGGATCGCACTGAGAATCAAAAGGATTCCTATTATTTTATCCCTTGCTGTGATGGCCATTGTGCCAAAGATAATGACGAGGAAAGAAAAGAATAGGCCTCCCCATCCAATATCCTCAACAAGAGTAAGGGCTTCCCAATCGATGCCCCCGCCAAAAATTAATGTGGCAAAAGCGATCACAACAACGATGGCACCTGCAACCATCGCGATAATTCCTCCTGTTTTTTGCATGAAGATCCTCCTTTTCAATACCACTTATAAAATATCACTTTGTATTTTAAGTCTGCTGTTATTTAATTAACTACCCATTTTTATCCATAATTAACGGATTTCTTATAGACCATGGATTTTCCGGAACCACTCCTTATGTTATAATAATTGAGGACATAAGGAATCGGGAGGAAAAATTCATGAAAAAGATCATCGGAAAAGAAGAAATAACGGAGACCATCTCCCATATGATTGAGGACCGAATTCTGGTATGCAATAGCCAAGGGAAAATCCTCTTTTCCAATAGAGCCATGTGCGCATATCTAGGCTACGGGGAAAGTGAACTTCAGGAGAAACATATATTAGATATTATTGAAAAAAACTACATAGACCGGGTGAAATCCATTATGAAAAAGCCCCAGGAACAGCCCTCGGACTGGCAAGAGTTTTTACTCCGGGGCAGAGGGGCTACGAAGAAACTGCCCCTGAGGTTTAGCCGGCAGAAGGAACTTTTATATATTCATGGCAATGAAAAATATATGGAATATGAGAGAATGCGAAGGAAACTGGACATCGAGGTTAAAAATGCGATGAAAATCCATCAGCAAGCTCTTCCGAAGACCCTGCCCGATACGGAAAAACTGTCCTTTTCTTTCCTGCATCTTCCCGCCGAGGAACTGGGGGGAGATATCTTTGATGCATTCAAAGTGGATAACGGATTGTTGGATGACTATTTCGAGCAATATGTGTGCTTTATCGCCGACGTTTCAGGACATGGGCTGGATAGTGCCATGCTGTCGATTTTTATAAAGGACACCATAAGAAGTTACTTTAAGCTCAAGCATGTCCCGGGACAGGTTTTGTCCCCGAAAGAGATTCTACATTTTTTAGTGGAGCAATATATAAAAGAGGGGTATCCCGACGAATATCTGGTCTGTCTTTTTATCGCGGTATTTGATGTAAATACCAAGGAACTTACTTACTCTGCTGCGGGTTTTCATGAACCCCCCTTTTTCATCCGGGAGGGAAACGAGATCATGGAACTGGATGAAGGAGGCATGCCGATTTCCGCAGGGATTGACAGGGAATGGTTAAAATATGAGGATACCTCGGTTTCTTTATCCCCGGGAATAACCCTGTTTATGATGTCCGACGGGCTGCCGGAGCAACGGGGAGACAATCAGTGTTACGATTACCGATTCAAGAGACTGGTCGAGGAAATCCACTCCCTAAGGCCCGGGGAGATAACCGATAAAGTTCAAGCGGACTTTAGAGATCACGTAAAACATAGAAAAGTGGAAGATGATATAACTTTAGTGGTGGCGCAATTAACTTGAATCCCCGAGGATTGAAGTAACGGACCACTGCGTATAATGGGAGAAGGGTTTGCAGCAATTTGCAACAATAGGATAAAATACTTTGGTAAAGGGAGGAAATCAAAATGCAAGAGGTATTGGATTGGATTTTAGAGGCGATTGAAGATGAGGTGGAAGCCCAGGAACGTTATAAAAACCTTTCGGAGAAGGTGGAGGATCCGAAGGCGAAAAAATTTTTTGAACAGCTCAGGTTGGATGAAGAAGAGCATGAACGGGTGCTTCGCTCACGGTACGACGCCTTTGCAAAAATGCTGGAGGCGGATAAATAACAGAAAAAGAGTGGGGTGTATGTCATCATTCACCCCACTCTTTTTCGTCGATTAAACGGTTTCGAAGGCTTCGATACATTTCCATAAGCTCTTGATACTCTTCGCTTTCCTGATCATAGCGGTTACCGTCGGCATCGGTATAGTGATCGTTTTGGATTAAGGGGGCATGATCATGGATTTCATTCACCAGTTGTAAATGCTTGGGCACTTCCACGCCGGCCTGTTCCAGTACCAATGGGGACAGGCCGGTGGCGTTTTGTAAGGGCAATTCCTCTTCCTCCAGGGAGTAGTTTGCCCAGAGGATGTAAGGGACGGTATGGAGGCGTAAATCGTCTTTGAGCTCTTCTAAGGTTTCATCTCCCACATAGCCCATTTCCCGATACAGATCGTAATTATTTCCAAACATCGGTAAATGATCTCCGAAAAACAGTAATAGGGTGGGCTCATCGGAGTCTCTTAGATAATCCACCAGATGTTTTAAGGCCTGGTCGGAGAAATAGAGGCCGTCGGCATAGGTTTGCAGTATGGTTTCCTGTCTTGAGTTTAAGTTGTGGTCAAAATCAATAACAGGCTCATTTCTCTGTTCATGATAGGGCCCGTGGTTTTGCATGGTCAGGGTATAGTTAAAGATCGGCTCCTCGGATGCTTCGATTTGCTCTATCAATTGATCAGTTACATAATCATCGGATACAAAGGGGCCCAAGGTCGGAGGGTCATCTAAATCCTTCAGGGCCGTAAAATTATCAAATCCCAGATGGGGAAACACTTCATCCCGGCGATAATACCAGTGATGATAGGGGTGCAGGGCTTCGGTTCGATAACCCTGTTCCTTGAAAATGGAAGCCAGGGAGGGCATGGGCCCGTAGATGTCATTACGGTAAACGATGTGCCAATCGGCGGAGTAGGTTTTGAGGCTAATACCGGTTAACACTTCAAATTCCGTATTGGCGGTACCGCCGCCGAATACCGGAACGTATATTTCGCCGTGGATGCTTTCCTCCTGTAAGTCTTCAAAATTTTGTATCGGGTTCGGGGAAAAATCTCCATCCAGCAGATTTATATTCCAAAAGGCCTCACTGATGAAGATAATCACATTAGGATCCCGGTCTTCAAGTTCCCTGGCCTCTTGGTCTTTCCCGGAAGGCGCTTCGTCCATCAACCGGTCTTCCAGGTCGTCCCATTCCATGGAAGTATCGGGCTCCCCTTCTACGACGGCTCGTGGAAGGGAATAGATAAAGCCCAGTTCCCAGGGACCATAGGCTTCAGCGTATAGGCCCTGCCCAAGCAATAAAACCCCCAGGCAGATTCCCAGAGCGGAAAGGGCACTGAGTTTCATATTCTGATAGGGGGGCTCCCCAAACCACTTCTTGATCAGTCGCAACAGACCATAAAGCACCGGTCCTCCCAAAAGGATCAGGGCAAGGGAAAGGGGGGTGATTAAATTCGGGGTTAAGGCGAAAAATTCCCGGACCAGGAAAACATCCTTCGGCTGAAAGGGCACACTTCGAAGATTGATTTTGTTGCCGTTGACCACGCCAAGGACAATGCTTCCCACTAAGACAAACCAAACCCCGCGGTAAAGCTTTCCAAAACAAAAACCGAACAGAACAGCCAGCGCCATCAGCAACGTGAGATTTACCAGAAAAATAATGGGATTTCCCACGATCCACTGCAAAACTTCGGTGATCGTTGTTCGAAACAGATACTCACTGAAAATAATCGGTAGACTCATCAGCAACCCTAATTTTAATAGATAACGGTTTTTTTCTTTCATAGGGATCCCTCGATTCCATTGATTTTTAGCTCTGAAATAACAGAATTTTTTTATAATTACATACTATGGAACTAGATTATACCAAGAAAATGTTTCATCCATGAGTCGCGGACCATGCCCCGCCCTGTCTCTGGATCCGATCCCTGTGGGAAATTCCTGTTTTTGATTTTGAAAAAACAGGGTATAAAGTAATAAAACCTTAAATCCTATGGGAGTGATGGTATTGAGAACCGTCCAACTATTGACGAAGGCTTATGAAAATGCGAAGGTTATAAGGATTGACGACAAATCCAAGTACATTATTTTCAGTGACTGCCATAGAGGGAACGGCAGTATGAACGATGAGTTCAGCAGAAATGAAAACACTTATTTATATGCTCTTCGGTATTACTTTAATAAGGGGTATACCTACATTGAAGCCGGGGATGGAGATGAGCTTTGGGAGCATAAGTTTGGACATATCAAAAAAGCCCATGCCGGTGTATTCAGCAGGATCCGAAAATTCCATGAGGAGGGTCGCTTTATTTTGATTTACGGTAATCATAATATCTTCTTGAGGAAGGAAAAATATGTCCGGAAAAATTATGACACTTTCTATGACCACTATGATGAAGCGGAGTACAGTCTTCTAAAGGGCGTTAAGCCCGAGGAAGCCCTGGTGCTGAAAGTACCGGAAACCGAACAGGAAATTTTTATCGTTCATGGACATCAGGGGGATTTACTGAATGATCAATTATGGCCCTTTGCCATGTTTTCTTTGAAGTACTTTTGGCGGTTTTTCCATTCCTTCGGCATTCGAAACCCTGCAAGTCCAGTGAAAAACGTTCATAAGCAGCACAAAATCGAAAAAAACTATAAAAAATGGATTGACGAGAAGAAAACCATGCTTATTTGTGGACACACCCATCGGGTGAAATATCCCAAGCCCGAGGAGCTTCCCTATTTTAATACCGGTTGCTGTGTGTACCCCAGAAGGGTTACCGGCATCGAAATCGCCGAGGGCAATATCCTGTTAATACAGTGGCGGATGGTGCCGGACGAAGAGGGGATTATGAGAGTTAAAAGAAAGGTCCTTAGGGGACCGGAGCCCTTTGGGAATTTTGATATCCGATGAGGAAAACCGGTACCGGAGATCTTTGATTTTAAACTAAAGGAAAAGTAGCTGAAAGACCAAAGGGAAACGCCCTCATGTATCTGAAATGTGTTTCCGAAAGAAGAGTGTTTAGCAGGACGGTATTAGGATATCAATATTTTATAGAGTGGATAAAAAAGGGATCGCTCAGACGATTTCCCTAAAAGAGAGGTGAGAGCATGGACAAGAGGATTTTGGAAGGCGGTATCGAGGAGGTAGAAGGGATTAAAGAACAGCTGACGGAACTGAACAACTGCAGGGAGCGGGAAAATGAGCTGGAAGTGAAAGAAAAGGAAGCACAGCAAAACCTGACACAAAAAGAAAATGCCGTTGAGAGTGAAATTAAGAGCGTGACCCGACAACGAAGAGAAGAATTGGAATCCACCTTCGATAAGCAGTTGGAGAGTGTACAAGGAAAACTGAAAAAAGTGGAGGCCAATAAAGAAAAAGCGAAGAAGAAGGCCATGAGCCAACGGATCCATGAGGAAACCGCGGATTTAAGAAAGGAAGAGGAGGAATTAAGCCTCGCAGGAAGGGCGGTTTTTAAAGAAAAGAACATTCCCCTGATGTATAACAATCGATGGTTTTTTGCCCTGTATTTTCCCAGCGGCCTGGGGGATATCGGTATTGTGATATTGACGTTGGCTCTGGCGTTTTTTGCAGTGCCCTTTGGGATTTATAACATATTTTTTGAGGGAATGGGGACCCTGTATCTGGGAATGTCCTATGTTATTGCTATTCTGGTATTTGGAGGACTTTATCTTATCATAAGCAAAACGAAATACAAGCATTTGGATGCGCTGAAAAGGGTTAAGGAAATACGAAAGCAGATCCGGGAAAATCAGAAAGAACAACGAAAAATCAAGCGGCAAATTGAGAAGGATGAGGATGAAAATCCCTATGATCTAAAAGAATTTGATCGGGAAATTGAAGAATATAAGAAATCTATCCAGGAACTTACGGAAAAAAAGAAAAAGGCTTTACAGGAATTTGATGAGGAGACCGCACAGGAAATCCAGCGACAGATCAAAGAGACTCATGAAGAGGAGTTAAAGGCTTTAAAAGAAGCATATCAAAGGATCTATGACGAGCGTAAGGATAACCTGGAAAAGCTGAACAATCTATCGGTAAAAGTTTCCACGGAATACGAAAGTATACTGGGTAAGGAAGTACTTACGGTTGAAAAACTGGACAAAATGGCGGAAACGATCCGGGAGGGTAAAGCCGAGAATATTAAAGAAGCGAAGGAAGTGCTGAACCAAGAAAATTGAGACAGGATTTAAGCCTGTTATATAGTTTACTCTTATGAATTCCGGGTAAGTAATGGAATAACTGCTAATTATTTAACGAAAATTGTTGCCTTCTACCAAAGAAGAGAAGATGTCGGAGTGGATGGGGAATTTGTTTCCTTATCCAGTGAGGATTCGATGAACGGACAGGGATCCTCTCTAAAAAAGTGAAATGAAGGGAGGTTTGAAAATGGCAGTAGTTAAAGTTATTGAAGTTTTAGCTCAATCCACAGAAGGCTGGGAAGCTGCTACACAGGAAGCCGTAAATGAGGTATCCAAATCAGTGGATAATATTGAATCGGTTTATGTAAAGGATTTCCAAGCTATAGTTGAAAACAATCAGGTTGTTAAATATCGAGTGAATGCGAAGGTTTCCTTTCTCGTTAAGTAAGAAGCATTTTTAACTTCTGTTTCGGGTAAACTTTCACCGACTGGCAGAAAAAACAGTATAAGACAAAAAATCTCAGCATAGGGAACCGACAAAGGTTCCTTATGCTGTTTTCATCCTCTTTTATAAAATTCTTTTCGTTAAAACGGTCATAATGGTCGTTGTAAGGTTATTTATTCTAAAAAAGGACTTGTAAAAGGGTCGGTAAGACCGTTGAATGTGTTGAATAATATTGAGGAAGTTTCTCGAGAATTTGAACTGGAAATTTTTTCAATCTTCGCGAAAGACGGCACCGAGGAAGATGTAATCGAATTAACACTAAGGATGGAATAAAGGGGGAAGGAGAATAGGATGAAAAATGCAGGGTTGGTGTTAGAAGGGGGAGGCATGAGAGGGCTGTATACATCCGGTGTACTGGATTTTTTCATGGAGAAGGGACTGTATTTTCCCTATGTAATCGGGGTTTCTGCCGGGGCCTGCAATGCCCTTTCTTATATATCCAGGCAGCCGGGTAGGAGTCATGATATCAATATCAATTATGCCAATGATCCCCGATATATTAATTATACCAATTTATTAAAAGGAAAAGGGCTCTTTAATATGGAGTTCGCCTTTAATGACATACCGGATCATTTAATTCCCTTTGATTACCGGGCATTCGAAGAGGCATCGGAAAGATTGGTGATTCCTGCAACGGATTGCAATACTGGGAAAGCGGTGTACTTCGAGAAAGATAAGTGCAAAAGTATCTATACTGCGGCAAAAGCATCCAGCAGTCTGCCCTTCGTTTCAAAAATGGTTTCCCTGGAAGGGTATCAACTGCTGGACGGAGGCATTGCGGATCCCATACCCATTGTGAAGTCCCTAAAGGATGGGAACACCTTCAATGTGGTAGTCTTAACAAGGCATAAGGGATACCGAAAAAGCCCTTCGGTCCTTCAAAAACTGGCGAAGACCACCTATATGAAAAACAAAGAATTGGCTGAGGCGATCTGTAACCGGTATAAGGTCTACAATGATACGCTGGACTACATTGAAAAATTGGAAAGGGAAAATAAAGTGCTGGTTTTCCGGCCGAGAAAATCCGTAGAGATTGACCGGGTTGAACGGGATGTGGAAAAGTTGAAAAACTTGTATTGGGAAGGGTACCATGATGCAAAAAGAGAATTTGACCATTTGGAAGGACCAAGGGCTTCTTGTTGAAGAAAATAACAAGGGGCGTCTTGGTCCTTTCTTTTTATCTTTTACAGTCAATAAAGCATCGATAAAACCCGGTTCGACGAGGAACTAAATTACGATAGACTGCAATCTGCGCACAGTGGGAACAAACTGAAATTCTATCATGTTGTTGCAACCACTCCTCCCAATACTGATGACTATAAGGCCCGATGTCCTGTTCTGTATTGGAAAGTATTCCCACCATCACCAATACCATCACCATGATTATAACCAACAAAAACACTATTATTTTCTTCATAGGATCCCCACCTATCACAATAGTGATAAAGCCCTTTTCCCGACACTAATAACCGACACGAAAGGAATTGAAACACAAAAATACCGACCATGACTGGTCGGTTACGCTATTGACTAGATTTGACGAAAGCGTCCAACTACTCGTCAAATTTCAAAGTCCCCTTTTAGGTATTTCTTTTATACCCCAATAAGTAATTATCAAACAATCAATTACACTTTTTGCACCTCTTTGTTGAGAAATATCGGATAAATCCATAGGAGAGGAAAATAAGAAAATTTTGTGAAAATAAGAATGACTGGTATAATAAAGGTTATGAAAGGAGGCTTATCATGAAACTCAAGAAAAATTCCCTCCGGGGAGGTTCGGCGACCATTTTTTTTATGGCGATCATCCTGCTTATAATGATAAGTTCTTCCTTCGTGACGGCTGAAGTGGAGGCTGAACCGGAAGAGGAACCTCGGTTTATATTTGCCTTTGACCCTCATCTACCACCGATACAATATATGGAAGACGGTACTGCCGCAGGATACAGTGTGGAAATAATGGATCGTGTGGCCGAGGTGGAAGGGTTTGAAATAGAATACCTTCCCATGACCTTATCGGAAAGCAAAAGCGCCTTAGAGAGGGAAGAAATTGACGGAATTCTGGGGATTAACTATTCCTCGGATCGGGCGGAAGACATGGAGTTCAGTGAAAGTTTTTTAAACTCCTCGGTGGCCATGTTTGTTGCAGGAGAACACACCGGTAAAATAGAAAATATCGTTGATTTATCCGGGTATACAGTAGCCATTCAGGAGGATACGGTGGAATATAGTTTTTTGAATAGTTTTAGAGGCATTCAATTCAATGTTGCCTCTAATCAAACCTATGCCCTGGAGCTTCTTGCCCTTGGTCGGGGAGACGTGTTTATCGGAGACCGGGTGGTCGGGCAGTATTTAATCAATGATAGTGAGAGAGCACATAATATTGACATGGTCACGGGCTATCTCTTGCCCTCCGAGTATACCATTGCGGCACAAAAGGATGACTATCCGTTAATAGGTAGGATCAATCAAGGGTTGCAGACCATACGGAATGACGGGAGTTACAGTGAAATTTACAATCGCTGGTTTGAAGAGGACCGGCTGCTGTTGCAAAGACGATTTGATTTAGTCATGCGGGTGCTTACCATCGGCGGTTTTCTTATTCTTGTGGTTTTTATAGGAGGCTTACTGTGGAATAAACAGCTTAAGAAACAAGTGGATCGGAAAACCCTGGATCTTCAAAAGACCAACCGGAAGCTGGAAAAACAAATAAACAAAACCAAAAACTCCAATCTGTTAAGAGATCAAATACTGGAGAACACGCCAAGGGGCGTTATAATGTTAAATACTGAGGGGAAAATCCTTTCCGTGAATCCTGCGGGGGAGGAACTTGCAAATATGAAAGGGGATTACACAGGAACCCTTTACCGGAACGTTCCGTTGTTTGAGGATCTTCTCAAGGACAGGTTTAAGGAAGTTCTGGAAGAAAAGAGGGTATACACAGGAATTGAAAAGGACTTGAAACATCACAGAGGAAAGTGGATGACCGTGGGAGCAAGCACTTATCCCCTGTTGAACTTTGAAAATCGGGCCATCGGCTTAATACTGACCTTAGAGGACATCACAAAGGAGAAGAAACTCCGGGCGCAATTGTTTGAAAAGGAAAAAGCCAGAGCATTAAACCGTATCGTTGCCGGGATAGCCCATGAAATTCGAAACCCCGTCACCTCTATTAAAACCTTTGTGGAACTGATTCCGGGAAAGATTGAGAACCCGAGGTTCCGTAAAGAAATTGTAAACTATGTACCGAAGGAGCTGGACCGGGTAAATCGGCTAATTGAAAATCTCATCGATTATGCGAAACCGAAATCCATTCACCAGACCCTGGTGTATCCCCATGAGGTGATACAGTCCTGTATCGTTCTTTACGAGGGGATCATCCGTAAAAAGAATTTTAACATCGGTATGGACCTCGAGGAGAACGTATCCCTCTATGTGGACCCTAATCAGCTTAAACAAGTGATGATCAATCTGATCCTCAATGGGATCGAGGCCATGGAAGAAGGTTCAGAGGAGCAGGGGATTGGGAAAGGGGATAAGCCCGGCATCCTCATCCGCTCATATGGAAAAGAAAACAAAGGGATCATAGAAGTGCTGGATGAAGGGATCGGAATGACGGCGGAGGCCTTAGAGGTTGCCTGTGATCCTTTTTACACCACCAAGGAAAAAGGAACCGGTTTAGGCCTTGCTTTATCGAAGCAGTATATCGAAGAAAACGGGGGAGAAATGATCATAGAAAGTATTTACCAAAAAGGAACGACGATCAGTCTGATCTTTGATCAGGCGGTGGATATTGACGGAGGTGATCAGCGTGGATAAAATTCTGATTGTGGATGATGAGCAGGCAATTTGCACTTCCCTTGAATTTGCCTTAGAGGAAGATTATGAAGTGATTACAACTACAAAGCCTGAAAAAGCCTTAGAGATCATCAAGGAACAGGACATCGATCTTTGTTTACTGGACCTACGGATCGGAAAGGTGGACGGCATCGAGGTTTTGAAAAAGATCAAAGGGATGAATGAAGAAGTTCTGGTTATTATGATGACCGCCTACGGATCCATCGACTCTTCCATCGAGGCGGTAAAGGAAGGGGCCTATTATTATTTAACGAAACCTTTGCAAATGGAAGGTTTGTTTGCTTTATTGGAACAGGCCTTTAAATACAAGCGGCTCCATGAGAAGGTGAACTATTTAAGCGGAGAACTGGAACAAAAGTATCGGTACCGGGATCTTGTGGGAAAAAGCGGGGAAATGCAAAAAGTCTTCAGCCTCATTGAGAAGGTAAAGGATGTGGACAGCAGTGTCATGATCACCGGGGATAGCGGCACGGGTAAGGAGCTGGTTGCCCGGGCCATCCATTTTGGCGGCCGGCGGCGGAACGAACATTTTGAAGTGGTGAACTGTGCGGCGATTCCCGAGAATTTATTTGAAAGCGAGCTCTTCGGCTATAAAAAAGGAGCCTTCACCGGGGCGACAAGGGATAAAAAAGGGAAGTTCGAACTGGCCAAGGAGGGGACCCTCTTTTTAGATGAGATCGGGGATATGCCCATGGCTCTGCAAGCCAAGCTCTTAAGAGTGATCCAGCAAAAAGAGATTACCCCCCTTGGGGCAGCGGAGCCGATAAAACTTAATCTGCGGATGCTCTGTGCCACTAATAAAGACGTCAGGCATCAAGTGGAAATCGGAGAATTCCGTGAAGATCTGTATTTTCGCTTAAATGTGGTGGAGGTGCATGTGCCATCCCTCAATGAAAGGCGGCAGGATTTGCCTCTTTTATTTGAACACTTTTTACATTACTATAATAAAGAGTTAAGTAAGACCACTAAGAAAATATCGAAAGAAGCCCGGGAATGCCTGCTTCGCTACGGATACCCGGGAAATGTCCGGGAACTGAAAAATGTAATCGAACACGCAATGGTGATGTCGGAAGAAGAGGAAATCGAAATCTATGATTTGCCCGAAAAAGTCCGGGAAGACTACAGTCTTGGAAAAAATCCGTCGAAGGATGTGGTGAACCCCTTGGTGGGGCTGACCCTTGAAGAGGTGGAATGCAAATTGATCAAGGAAACACTGGATAAGAATCAGGGGCATCGACAAAAGACGGCGAAAATGTTGGGAATCAGCGTTCGAGGTCTCAGAAATAAAATTCAACGCTGTGAACTAATAGTAGAATAACGGGGGAAGGGGAACTTTTTTCCTCATACAAGGGGAAAATTTTTCCCCTTTTTTGATTTTTGGATCAAAAAGAAAAAACGGGTACCAGATATCAAACTATATTCTAAATTATCAAACAATTGAAATTTCAAGATACACACCATTTTTATGGTTAATCTTATAACAAATCGAAGAATTTGGCATAAAGATTGCGATATATAAGGCAGATAATAAAAGGAGGAATGAATTATGAAAAAGAAAGTACTTATTTTTGCAGTAATGATCTTGGTAGCAGGCATTTTTGTTGGATGCGGGGAAGCTTCTGAGGATGAGGTTGAAGGAGCGGATACTTATATTACCGTAGCTTCAGGACCTACCAGCGGGGTGTATTACCCCATTGGCGGCGGGATTTCCAGCATCATCGAGCAGGATCTGGGGTACCGATCTTCGGTTCAATCCACCGGTGCCACCGTGGAGAATATCAACCTGATTTTAAGTGACCGGGCGGAGGTTGCCATTACCATGTCCGACGCGGTACTTCAAGCTTACGAAGGGTTCGGAGCCTTTGAAGACGAGGCGCCGAAGGAGGAACTGAGAGGTCTTATGAGTCTATATCCAAATTACGTACAACTGGTAACCACCCAGGACTCCGGCATCGAATCCTTTGAGGATCTGGAAGGAAAACAGGTTGGTGTCGGGGCGCCAAACTCCGGTGTTGAAGTAAATGCACGCTTGATGTTTGAAGCCCATGGCATGAGTTATGATGATGTACGGGAAGATTATCTGGATTACGGTGAGGCCATTGATCAGATGAGAAACGGACAAATTGATGCGGCCTTCGTAACCAGTGGAATTCCTAATTCAACGATTATGGATTTATCCACAACCCATGATGTGAAAATCATCCCCATTGAAGGAGAAGGAATGGACTATCTGGAAGACAACTATCCGTTTTTCACGGCGAATGTGATACCGGAGGATACCTATGGAAATGAAGAAGAAATCCATACCGCAACCATCATGAATATTCTGCTGGTTAATAAGAATTTATCAGAAGAGGATGTCTATGAAATTACCAAAGGCATTTTTGAAAATATCGAAACCATCCATAATACCCACAGTGCAGCGGAAAGACATATAAATCTGGACTCCGCCTTTGAAGGGATGATTGTGCCCCTGCATTCCGGTGCGGAAAAGTATTATGAAGAAATCGGAGTTTTGGAGTAAATGAAGAAAAAGCAGGTTTGGGGAAAGCGTTACAAAGCTTTCCCTTGGACCGTGATCATTGGGGTAATGGTGGTAGGAGCTGTTATGTTCCTTTGGATATCCTGGACATTCGGACAAAATGATTCTTTGATGCTGGTGGTTTCCCGGCAACAAACCGAAGAGGTGCTGTATGAATATCCCGTGAAAGAAAGAGATCAAATAGAATTTCACTGGTTGCATTCCGTGGAAAACAGTCCCTGGCAGGAAGTTTTTGAGGTTGAAAGCGATGGAAAATTAAAATTGATAGAAATGCGATTTCGAACCTTCGGGGCGGGGATGCCCTACTTTGAAGAAGGAGAGCAAAAAACCGAAGAGGGTTTTATGATAATGGATGGAATGGATAAAACCTTTAATTCCTATGACTGGATCCATTCCCAAAGTGCTACGATAAAAATCGTTGTTGACGGAGAGGTCCTATTACGAGGGGAAGATGTAAAGCATCACATCCCCCTGAGGATGAAGGTTGAGGAGGTAGATTAAATGGATAAGATTGTAATGGAAGAAAAACTCAATGATGAACAACAGGAAGTTCTTGAAAAATACGACAGCGAATCACGTTTCCGTGATTTTAGTAATAAATATATTAAGCTCATAGTAAAACTCATTGCCTTGGCGGTGTCCATCTATCATCTTTATACATCGGCCTTTGGAAGTCCGGTAACATTGATTCACCGATCCACCCATGTGGCAATGATTCTGGTATTAGCCTTTGTGTTATTCCCTCCTAGGAAGAACTCCCCTCGGGACAAGCTTCCCTGGTATGATGTTTTATTTGCCATCGGAGGGGTTTCCGTAGCGGCATATATCGCTATCGATTACATCAACATCGTTCACCGAGCAGGAATACCAAATCAATTAGACCTGGTCTTCGGCGTGATTTTGCTAGTACTGGTATTGGAATCAACCAGAAGGGTGGCGGGGATTGCCCTACCCATACTCGGGGTAGTATTCCTGCTTTATGCCATGCTGGGCCAGAATATGCCCGGGTTCTTCGGACATCGGGGTTATGATTTCCCGGATCTGATCAACCACATTTTTGTTACCACTGATGGAATTTACGGAACCGCCGTGGGGGTTGCCGCCAGCTATATTTTCCTGTTTATACTTTTTGGGGCCTTCATGCGAAAATCCGGTATGGGACAATTCTTTAATGATATGGCCCTGGCTTTGGCGGGACATAAAAGCGGAGGTCCTGCAAAGGTAGCGGTGATTGCCAGCGGATTTTTGGGAAGTATCAATGGAGCCGCCGTGGCCAATGTTGTAACGACGGGCACCTTTACCATTCCTTTGATGAAAAAGACCGGATACGATAATGAGTTTTCCGGTGCCGTAGAATCCACCGCCTCTGTGGGAGGGCAATTGCTGCCGCCCATTATGGGAGCCGCAGCCTTTATTATGGCCGAGCTTCTAGGGGTGCAGTATCGTACCATCGTTATTGCGGCAATCCTGCCGGCGCTGCTATACTATCTGGGCATCCTGACTCAAGTCCATCTCAGGGCCTCAAGAAATGAACTTCATGGAATCGAGAAGGACAAACTTCCCAAGGTTCGTGAGGTTATGAAGGTACAGGGCCATCTAACGATTCCGCTACTCTTCCTGATGTATATGTTGTTCTTTACCGGATATACCGTGGTTTATTCGGCACTGCTTACGATTTTCGTTACGGTGATCGTCAGCATGTTTAGAAAGTCTACGAGGATGAGTTTTAAAGATATTTTGGAGGCTTTGGAGGACGGGGCGAGATCCGTTGTACCGGTAGCTGTAGCCTGTGCATCTGTTGGAATTATTGTGGGAGTAGCAAGCCTAACCGGTTTCGGTTTAAGTATGGCCCACGCCATCGTGACCCTTGGGGGATCCAGTATGCTCTTTACTTTAGGTTTTACAATGGTGGCTTGTATTATCCTGGGCATGGGTCTTCCCAGTATTCCCGCTTACCTGATTACAGCAACCATGGCAGCGCCTGCCTTAGTGGAGCTGGGGATTGATCGAATGGTAGCCCATCTCTTTGTATTCTATTTTGCGATGTTTGCAAATATCACTCCACCCGTGGCTCTGGCATCCTTTGCCGCTGCCGGAATCTCCGGAGGAAATGCAATGAAGACCGGAGTCGCATCGGTTAAACTTGCGGTTGCAGGATTTATTGTCCCCTATATGTTTGTTTATAACAGTTCCCTGTTATTGAGCAATACCACCCTGGGACAAGGAATTATCGTTACTATAAGCGCCGTAATCGGTGTGATTATGTTAGGAGCCGCTGTTGAAGGGTACTTCTTCGTAAAAATGCCGATAGCGGTTCGGCTACTCAGCTTATCGGGAGCGCTTCTGATGATGAGTGCCAATCCTTTGCAAGACGGAATAGGACTCCTGATGATTGCAGCGGTATTAGTGAAGCAGGCAATGACTAAGAAGAAAAAGGAAAGCGCGGAGCTCTCGGATTCCCGGGAGGTTGAAAATCCTGCATAGTGAATAGACCTACAAAAGGACCTACAAAGGGGACGGAGGTGTTCGGTACATCAGGTACCGAACACCTCTGTCCCCTTTATGCTCCGTCTCCTTTATGCTAATTTGATTACCGCCATATAAACTTGGGTATATAAGAAAACAGAGTTGTATAAAGTATTGTAGAGAGTGAAACGGAAGAAAAGCAATCAATAATTTAGAAATGAGGTGGTATTGTGAAAAATCAACAGAAAGAACGAATACGTAAGGGAGGTGGATTTATCGCTGCCCTGGATCAAAGCGGGGGGAGCACACCGAAAGCACTGGCGGGGTACGGTATTAAAGAGGACGCCTACAGCAATGAAGAAGAGATGTTTGATCTAGTCCACGGAATGCGTTCCCGAATTATGACCAGTCCGTCCTTTACTGGAGATAAAATCCTGGGAGTGATTTTGTTTGAAAAAACCATGGACCGGGAAGTGGAAGGGATGATGACCCCCGACTATTTATGGGAGAAAAAAGGTATTGTGTCCTTTTTGAAAGTGGACAAAGGTATGGAGGATCTTTCTGAAGGGGTTCAACTAATGAAACCCATACCGGGCCTGGAAGAGATGCTTCAGCGGGCTCAGAAACGAAATATTTTCGGAACTAAAATGCGTTCGGTGATTAAGGAAGCCAATGCCACGGGAATTGAAAAAATCGTCAGCCAGCAGTTCGAGTACGGAAAGGAAATTCTTGACGGGGGATTAATGCCGATTCTCGAGCCGGAAATCGACATCCACAGTCCCGATAAGGAGGAATCGGAAAAACTTCTGAAAGAAGAGATCCTTAAGTATCTCAACACCCTGGGAGAGGATCAGATGATCATGCTGAAACTCTCGATCCCCAGCGAAGAAGGTTTCTACAGTGAACTGGTGAATCACCCTAAAGTACTGCGGGTGGTGGCCCTTTCCGGAGGATACAGCCGGGATGAAGCTGTAGAGCTTTTAGCTAAAAACCCCGGCGTTATCGCAAGTTTTTCCCGGGCTCTTTTGGAAGGCTTATCCGTGGAGCAGTCCGATGAGATCTTCGACCTGGTGCTTCGGGAATCCATCGATAAAATATATCAGGCTTCTATTCAATAAGACCCAATGAATTAGACCCAATCCCCTTGGTTTATAAGGGGATTTTTTTCGGGAAAGTAAAGGATTTACCGGCGGTTCTGTAGAATAGTTAAGAAGGAGGGATTCGATTTATCAAATAGCCGAGAATACTCATGACTTTAGTCGTGTAGATGAATCGGCTTCGGTTGTGGCATCGCTGTAGCGATGGATAGCAACCGTAATATGTTGTTTGATCTAACCATTAAACAGCCTCTTTGCGATAGTATTCAGCGCTTACATATGTTATAATTAAGTAGAGGTGATTCCCATGGCTACCATGCATTACGGACGCGGATATGTCTATTCTATTCAGTACCATTTGGTTTGGTGCGTAAAATATCGGCATCCTATTTTGCACGGAAAAATTGATGCAGATGTTAAACAATTATTAGCAAAAATCGCTTCGGATAACGATATCCAAATTATTGAGATGGAATCCGATAAAGATCATATCCATTTACTGATCGACTGTAAGCCGCAGCACGTTATCCCCAGTGTCGTTAAAGCATTTAAAGGGGTCTCCGCCAGATTACTGTTTAAAAAACATCCGGAACTTAAACAACGCCTTCGGGACGGCCACTTATGGAATCCCAGCTACTTTGTAGCAACCGTCAGTGATCATACCGAAGAACAGATCCGGAGCTACATAAAAAGTCAGAAAAAGAAATGAGGTTAAAGCCGTGCTGCGCCATAAAGCCTATAAATTTCGAATCTATCCGAATCGGGAGCAGGAGATCTTAATTGCCAAAACCATGGGATGTTCCCGTTTTGTCTACAATCATTTTTTAAGTTTGTGGAATGAAGCCTATACTAAAACCGGTAAAGGGTTAACCTATCATGCCTGCTCAGCAATGATTCCTCAAATGAAAAAAGATGAACAGACCATTTGGCTACAGGAAGTGGATAGCATTTCTCTTCAGTCCTCAGTAAAAAACCTTTCCGACGCTTTTTCCCGTTTTTTCAAAAAACAAAATAAGAGACCGCAGTTCAAAAGTAAAAAGAACCCGGTGCAAAGCTATACGACGAAAAATGTGAATAACAGTATCCGAATTGTTGATCGATCCATTAAATTACCCAAGATCGGCCTTGTGAAGTTCGCTAAAAGTCAAGACCCTAAGGGTCGGGTGTTGAATGCAACCATCCGGAAAAATGCGAGCGGTAAATACTTTGTTTCCCTTCTGTTGGAAGAAGACATTCAGCCCTTGCCGAAAACCAATTCTGCGATTGGAGTGGACCTGGGTATTACGGACTTTGCCATTCTTTCTGACGGCCAAAAGATCGATAACCATAAATTTACTTCCAACATGGAAAAGAGACTACAACGCGAACAACGGAAGCTGTCAAGACGAGGTTTACAGGCTACAAAGAACGGGATCAATCTCTTGGAAGCCAAAAACTATCAGAAACAAAAACGCAAGGTTGCAAGGTTACACGAAAAAGTAATGAATCAACGGAGCGACTTTCTGAATAAGTTGAGTACAGAAATGATCAAAAATCACGATATTATCTGTATGGAAGACTTACACACCAAAGGGATGCTCCGTAATCATAAACTGGCGAAAAGCATTTCCGACGTATCCTGGTCCGGGTTTGTGTCCAGGCTACAGTACAAAGCGGACTGGTATGGTCGGAAAGTCATCAAGGTGGACAAGTGGTTTCCATCGAGTCAAATTTGTTCGGAATGCGGACACAAGGACGGTAAGAAACCCCTGAGTATCCGGGAATGGACTTGTCCTGTTTGTGATGCCCATCATGACCGAGATATCAATGCCAGTAAAAATATTCTGAGGGAAGGTCTGCGAATACAAGCACAAACTTAAATAGAATCCAGAACCGTAGGTACTACGGGGATAGCTTGGTAAATAAGAGAAACCGCTGTAAGCAAAGAAATACGCCTGCAAGTACGCTCTGTTCCCAAGAATCTCATAACTTTAGTCATGAGAGGTTCAAAAGGCGCTATTCTTAATTAAACATTGATACAAGGGTGATGGAAGGACAATATGCTTTACCGGTCACTGGTTAATCTACCCATAATGACGGCTAAAACTAGATAAATAGTAAAAAAATAAAAGTCAGTAAAGGAGTGTAACGGCTGTGGACGTAACAATTTCAAGGATAGAAGAATTGAAGACAGATCTGATCAAAGACCTATGCATAAAGGCTGAAATGAAAATTGATAAGATCAATGGGAAGTTTTTTAACGATGAAAAAAATATATTTTTAGTAGCCTTTGATGAGAAAAGTCCATGCGGATTTTTATATGGCTATCTTTTAGAATGTTTTCAAACGGAAAGACCCTATATGTTTTTATATTCCATTGATGTTTTTGATGGTTATAAGAGAAGAGGCGTAGGGGAAAAATTAATAGAAGAACTTAAAGATATCGCTATAAAATATAAGTGTTCGGAGATTTTTGTTTTGACGAACGACAGTAACAATGCAGCCAAGGGATTATATGAGAAAATCGGAGCAGTCAGAGAAAATATGGATGATGTAATGTATGTTTACAATATTGAATAATACACTCGTACAAACTTGTCGCTTGGGAATTATTCAATGAACACAGGACAAAAGGTCCGTCCCGCTGTCCTCCGCTGTCCGCTTTGGGAGGACAGCGGGACGGATCTTTTGTCCTCTTTCTGTTTTCCCTGGCTATTTCATAAACTTGTCGATGGCTTCATCCAGTTTTTTTAGGGCTTCCGGATTATCGTTTTTTACTGCATCCACGATACAGTGGTTCATATGGTCCTTTAATACCAGTTTACCCACGTTGTTTAACGCGGATTTTACTGCGGCAATCTGGATTAAAATATCGCTGCATTCCTTTTCTTCTTCCAGCATTCGTTTAACGGACTCTGCGTGACCTACAACTCTGGACATTCGGTTAATCAGCTGCTTTTGATTGGGATGGCTATGTTTCTCCATTAACTATTCCTCCTTTTAGTGTTATTCGATTTCAATATCTTTCCACTTTCCTTTTAAGAAACGGATCATTAAAATAATGCCCCGAAGGGTAATATCAATGGCATAGGCGGTCCAAACCCCGGCCAGGCCGTAGTCCATACGGATGCTTAGGATATAAACTCCTACCACTCGTACGCCCCAAATTCCCAGTAGGGAGGAGTACATGGGAAACTTCGTATCTCCGGCGCCCTGTAGCGCAGCGGTGGTAACTAAGGTAATGGCCAAAAAGGGCTGAAACAGCGCAATGATTCGAAGTACACGGACGACTTGGTCAATAACTGCCGGGTCCTCGGAAAAGAGCCCTGCTAAAAAGGGTGCGAAAATGTAGAACACCCCGCCGATGATCACCATAAAAAGGGTGGCCATTAAATACGACATCAGTCCCGCTCTTTGGGCTTCGTCCTTATCCTCCTTGCCGAGATTTTGTCCTACCAGTGTGGCGGCGGCGACTCCGAATCCCATGCCCGGTAGGTACGAGAAGGTCTCGATGGTGCCGGCGATGTTATGGGCGGCGTAGGCCTCGGTGCCGATTTTTATGATCATTCCACCGTAGATCAGTTGCCCCGAGCGCATAATCAGCCGTTCCACCGCTGCGGGGATGCTGATTTTTGTCAGGGTTTTAAACATCTTCAGGTCCAGCTTCCAGTCTTCAAAAAAAGCTACATGAATTTTTCCTTTTTCCTTATTTAAGGTATGTACTAATAATACCACACTGAGAATCCTCGAAAAAGTGGTGGCAAGGCCTGCGCCTAAAATCCCCAGGCCTCCAAAGTTGAAGATACCGAAGATCAACACGTAGTCTAAAACGGCGTTTACCACATTGGCAAAAATACCGATTTTCATTGGGGATTTTGTGTTTCCCGCACCACGAAGGGCACTGGCAAGAACCATGCTGAGTCCGAGGAACACCGAGGGCACCGCAACCGCTAGAAAATAGGGAATCGCATAGGCGATAACCCCTTCTTCCGCACCCAAGAGCAGTAATATCCGCCGGGCAAAGATCAGATTCAGGATCCCGAAGATCCCGCCGATGATTCCGGTCATAATCACGGACTGTTTTACGGCGTGGCCCGCCTTTTTTAGATTTTTCCCTCCGATGGCCCGGGACACCACGGCGGTGGTCCCGATCCCTAAAGCCAAGAAAAATGCGATGTACACGTTCATCGTCAAATTTGTAACCCCGACGCCGGCAATGGCCTCGGTTCCCAGTCGTCCCACAAAGTATACATCCACCACACCGATCATTACCTGGGAGATGTTTTCAATGATCGCCGGTATGGCTAAGAGAAAGATACTTGCAATTTTCGTCTCCTTAAAAAAGTTCAGTATTGTATTTTTCAGGTTCTTTTCTGTCTTCGCCATGTTGTCCCTCCTAACTTCATTAACCCCCTAGGGGGGATATTTGTCATTATACTACGAGG
Source organism: Isachenkonia alkalipeptolytica (assembly GCF_009910325.1). Lineage (NCBI taxonomy): Bacteria > Bacillati > Bacillota > Clostridia > Eubacteriales > Clostridiaceae > Isachenkonia > Isachenkonia alkalipeptolytica. The sequence continues at coordinate 81,673 of NZ_SUMG01000006.1, read as the reverse complement.
GTTTGTCTGTGGCAAATAAATTAATAATCTAAGAGACTTTTATTATCCGAATAATATCGAAGGATTTTTGGAATATTAACTATAAAAATAAAGGATTTAAAGTAGGTTTTATCGAATTATACATAGAGGTGATAAAAGATCCTGTGCCAACGAGTGGCAGAAAACCGCATCCTACCACAGGATGGTAGCAAACCTCACCTTACACAGGGTGGCAGCAAACCTCACCCTACACAAGGTGGCAGGAAACCGCATCCTACAACGGGCGGCAGCAAGCCTCACCATACAATTGCTGATACGGAATCTAGGATGGCGGCGCAAACTACCAACTGTGGGGATACGTCGATCCATAAGTTTATACTAAGTGAAGAAAAAGTTAAGATTGAATACATTAATCGGATGCCATCCCTATAGCCCATGGGGATGGATTTTTTTCATAAAATATTAACAAATAATCTGGTAAAATCAAATAAACAAGTAAATAAGTGAGGTGGTTTACATGAAACGGGAATCATTCTTTATAAGTCCGCAGTCATCCTTATCGGTGTTCCCATTCTTCTTAGTACCTAGGGATTGACCTGGTTAATCGATAATCCGGCAATGCCATGGCGAAAATCATCAAATCGGCTTTGTGTTTTTTGATTCCAAGGGTGAACATATACTATTTGTTACTTTCAGAGTACATATCCGTGGTGGCAAGGTTAAGGTTTCCGATCCCAATGAAATCTCTGAGGTTACATGGATGGATAAAACCACCGCTGAGAGTTTGATGCCCTATCATAAAAAGGGTATATCTAAATTGATTGAAAGTTCCGCTTCCTATACTTTTCAAGGTCATAGTTAATTATGAATTAAGAAGATGCAGTTTTTGCAATGATTATGGAAAACTACAAGTCCTGGGTTTATTTACAATTAGAAAGTAAAAAGTGTCAGGACGTATAATAGGAAATATTTATTTTAAAGGTGTTTTTAATGAATAATCAGTATATGACTTAAATGAAATATTGTGATAAGATATTTTTGATAAAAAATAATCAAAATCATTCAAAGGAGGTTTTTAAATGAAAAAACGTGTGGTATTCATAATGGTTATACTTTTTCTTTTCCTACCCCTGCTCGCAGGCTGTAATGGGGATAGCGCCGACAATGGAGAAGAACCTGTAGAAACAATGGCTATCGAAGATCGGGGTTATATAAATGACGATCTATTGGTTAGTGTAGAATGGGTACAAGAAAATTTAGAGGATGAGGATCTGCTGGTTATTGATGCAAGGGGGGAAGACGCTTATAAGGGAGGACATATTCCCGGTGCCGTGGTTACTGCATGGCAAAGTTTTGCCGATGTGGAGGCAAGCCATGGAGAAGGGTTCGGTGTGTTGCTGGCCCCTGAAGATTTGAGCCCATTGTTTCAAAACCTGGGAGTTGAGGATTCCAAGACCATCGTGGTGTATGCAGATCCCAACGGATGGGGTGAAGACGGACGATTGGTGTGGATGTTTAGGATGGCGGGGCTGGAAAGCACCCATATTCTTGACGGTGGCTGGCCTGCATGGACCGAAGGAGATTTTGAAGTATCCCGGGAAGGCACGGAGCCAACTCCATCAAACATTGAAATAAGCAACTTTAATGATGACATGACGGTGTCAACGGATTGGCTTGCGGAGAACCGTGAGGATGTAGTGGTGCTGGATACCCGTACGGAAAATGAGTACAACGGAGCCACGGACTTTGGAGAAGCAAGAGGCGGGCACATTGCCGGAGCAACCCATCTTTTCTGGGCGGATTTGTTCAATCTGGATTATACAGTAAAAACCCAATCGGAGATTGAATCGATAATGGGGGATCTTGGGGTTGAAAAGAGTGATACCATCGTTGCCTATTGTACTGCAGGAATTCGGTCTGCCCATACAGCCCTGGTACTTCGTATGGCCGGCTATGAAAATGCAAAAAACTATGATGCATCCTTTTATGAATGGAGTGCCATCGATGATTTACCGGTGGAATAAGTTTGACTTTGCAGTGATTCTGATCCCGGCAGCAGTTGTCGGGATTTTTTTTCTATTGGAGATGGACCTTCCATACATTCTAAGAACCGGTTATTCTCTAATGGCTCGCCAGGATGTGGGTAGCATACAACGGTTTTTATATTCCTACGGGGAACGGGGCCCTCTGGTATATCAGCTGATGTTGCTAATGGGTATTCTAATACCTAACCTTGCGATTTCCCCCTTGGTAAATGCGGGAACCCTTCTTTTTTCTTACCCTGCTCTCTATCTTTCTGGCATCATAGGGGCTTTAGTGGGAATTTTTTATATTTTTTCTATTATACTAGTGTTAAAGGAACTGATTCGGAGTGTGGTTAATTTAAGTGGGGATCATGTTCACTCCCAAGGATGGACTTTAGGATCTCAAGGAAGAAAGATCCCTTTGATGTTTGCAGGCATCCTTATTCCCGCACCCTTTTTCTCGTCTCTTACCTACTGGGGGACACTGGTCTTTCTAGGGCTGATTTTTCATCCCAAGAGGAGAGTCATTTTTGTAGGAGTAGGGACCTTGGGCATTTTATTGTTTAGCACAATCACATCGGTTTTTTGAAGATTAAATATTTCCCTCAAGCGGACAATTACTCCGTCCCCCTGTCCCATTACTCCGTCCCCCTGTCCTCCCCCTGTCCTCCTGGAAAAGTTTTTTGGGTAAATTTTAATAAATAAAAGGAATTGAAGAGGTTTTTCTAGAATAGTATTGTGAAGTGGGGCAAATGATTCCAACTTACTGTTTATTGTGGTGGGGTAATCCTAACTGTCAGTTTCGATGATGAGAGAGTAACCATTCCGTTACCTTCCGTAAAGACGATGAAATAAGGGGAAACAGCGTAGATAAGGAGGAGATCGTATCAAGTTTAAAGATTTCATAAAATATTTTGTGGTGATTTTAATCGGGGTGTTTTTATTAAATTTGTACACCTCCACATTGATGGATATTAGAGAAGCCACACAGGGATTGACAACGGATGGGATAATACCGCTACATATTCTAGCGACGCTGTACTGTTTTTTGTTAGGTGTTTTAGTGGAATGGCGAAGGGTTACGAACCTTGTTACCGGAAAGACTTCATTTAACTTAAATCTGCTGCTGATTCCCGGACTTATACTGCTTGCAATCAGTTTACTTCATCCCATAATCCTATTACCCCGCACGGGCATTCAGCTTCCCTTTCCACAAGGGGGCTTTGGTATAAATATGATTGTCGGACCTTTGAATCAATCGACACATGCACAATATATACTGGCCGTCATTTCCGGAATTTTAGTAATACGAGGTTTGCAAAATAAGCCTTAGAAGGTACGGGGAAATAAATAGTAAAGGAGTCTGTTTTATGAAGCAATTCTTTTACAATTGGAATCTTTTGAAACACGCTGTTTCTTGTTTTATAATTTGGATAATTATTGTAGGGATTAGCAACAGTCTAAATGAACCTTCCAGTATGGGTATAATAGGAGGTGCAGAGGGACTGACAGATATCTACATTTCAGGAGGAGTATATCCCTATCTATTAAGTGTTGCAGTATTAATTACTGCATTAGCCTTTTATGTTCCTGTAAAGAAAATGTTCAAAAGAGCTTTAAAATCAAATGATTAATGGAGTTATGAAAATGAAGGAGAACCGTCTGATATCAAAACTTATGGAAAATTTCAATGAAGCTGATTTTGAGAGCCTTCTTTCCCTTAGAAAATATCGATTATCCAATTATGAATATGAATACCGATATGAATCCGGGGTAGAGCAAATTGAAGGCAGTGCAGAGTATATGGAGTTAAATGCTTTGAAACAAATCTCAGAAGAAAAATACCATGTTAAAATTGCCGGCATGCTGAGGAAAATTTGTAATCCAAAGAACTGTTTTCCAATCAGGATCCTTTCATATGCTGTTGGTGGGCTCATGTTTGAACTTTAATTAACAAATGCCTCTTTTACGACAGACGCAATTAGCGGTTGATCTTAGAAGAGGCTTTATGCTGGGAAAAATTACGAAGGGATTTTCGTGGAAATGCACAAAAAATAAAGGATTTCGAGAGGCTTTTATAGAATAGTATTGTGTAAGAAGAACCGTAAAAAGTAATGAAGACTCAATAATGTCTGAGTAGGAATCATAGACTATTCATATAACAAAAAAAGGAGGAGAAGCATCCATGATCTATCAATGTACAAAGGATCTGTTAAAAGCATTAAAAATGGAAAAAACCGATAAACCTGATATATACAATGAGCTGTTTTCCTGGAACGGGAAAGTGATGAAGGTAGGGCGAAGAAACCTGGTTTATTTGATGAATGATGCGTCGAAGCTCTCGGTGATCCTGTATGGGATGACCGGGAAGGAGTTTAAGCGTTTTGACGACCACGTGAAGGAAGGCATAAGGGAAGTGCTAAGGGACTGTGATGTGGCGGAGGATATCATCGATGGGTATCTAAAGGAGGCCGGGGAGGGAATCTTTACTTCCTCGGGAACGAGAAAGCAGCTGGGTGTATTGAATAATTCGGCCCTGGGGGCGGAGTATATATTTGATGAATTTTACCAGGAGGGTCTTCTTCAACGGGATCTCTGTATCCAGCAAAATCAGATGATCGTAAAGCATGACGACGGAGATTATGTAACACCGAAAAATACGATGAAAACCTTACTGGAAGAGCATTACGAAAAAAAGAAAATACCCTTCGACCTGGGGGAAATTGCCCTTTTCATGTTCAATGCAGATGATTTCGGACCGGTGCCTTTCCTGAATATCCACGACGGCAGTATTTCCATGATAGAGAGGGGCACTGAAGAATATGAAGATATACAATTTGATGAGGATTATGAAATGATTGAAACGGAAACCTTCGATTTTATTTATCATTACAGCAATTTTCTAAGAGGATTGGAAGATGAGGAATTTTTGGCAAAAGCCTACGAAGTGAAATTAGGAAAAGGAGCTATTCGAAGGATTAAGGACTTATTATCCCGGTATCCTGATATTCAGCAGGAGTGGTATGAGTATGAAGAAGAAGCCCAGGAGAGGGAAGTGAAAGAATGGTTGGAATCCAGGGGGTTGGTGTAAGGGATAAGTGATGAAAGCCTCATTTTGGATAACCGCAAGTACCGGTTGATCTGAAAGAGGCTTTTGTTTTGTGAAAAATTGTGAGGGCTGTATAATTAATCCTGAAAATTTAGCTTTTGGAAAAAGAGGACAAAAGGTACGTCCCGCTGTCCTCCAGCTTCGGTACAAAATACAATGGAATATTTGTCAGCCAATCATCTTCACGATAATCAGACATCGACATTCTCACCGATCGATGGGGTTTATATTTTTCGTAGTATGATTTTAGACTTTTGGCTTTCACGTTTTCTTCCGCTTTCACTTCAATCGGCAGTATTTGATCACCCGTGGAAAGTATAAAATCAACTTCTGCAGTCCCTTTGTCAGCCGTCCAGTAATATACTGATAGATCAAAAAATGATTTAAGTTGCTGAAGCACATATTGCTCGGTGAGAGCCCCCTTAAACTCCGTAAAAAGACGATTCCCTTCAAGAATGATCCTGGGATCTATTTCGCAGAGAGCGCCGAGCAGCCCTACGTCCAGTAAAAAGATTTTAAATGCTCCGGAATCAGCATAGGAGGAAAGTGGGTGGTGGGGCTTCTTAATTCTGTTGACTTTTAATATTAAGCCGCTATCTTCCAACCATGTCAGTGCCATTTCATAATCCTTTGCTCTTGCACCGGACTTTATCTGTCCATATATAAATTTGCGATTTTCCTTTGATAACTGTCCGGGAATGGAGTTCCACAACATCCGAATTCTGGATACAATTATACCCGGAGCATGCTTAGAAAAATCCTGTTCATATGCGGATAAGATATTCTTTTGTATTGTTCGGATTTCCTTCAGATCTTTACGTTCAGCATATTCAGCAACGGCTTCAGGCATTCCCCCAACAAAACAGTACACTCTTAGCAAAGAAATATACCGGTCCTTAAACGCCGTGATCATTTCTATATTTTTATTCATGATCAACTCTCTCAGTCCGGTTTCTCCTACCGCATTTAAAAACTCTAAATAGTTCATCGGATATAAATTCATAAACTCAACCTTCCCTACCGGGAAGGATGTCCCTTGATGGTAAAACACGCCAAGAAGCGAGCCGGCAGCTAGGATGTGATAACCGGGAGCTTGTTCATTAAAGTACTTCAATGAGGTAAGGGCCCTGGGACACTCTTGTATCTCGTCAAAGATAATTAAAGTATTATCGGGATCAATATCTACGCCGGTTTCTATTTTCAGCCCCATAATAATTGAATCAATATCTAAGTTTGCCTGAAACAGCCCTGATGCTCTTTGATTGTACTCGAAATTGATGTATGCGACCTTTTTATAATGCTTTTCACCGAAATGTTTCATTAACCAGGTTTTTCCAACTTGTCGTGCTCCATGAATGATCAATGGTTTTCGTTTTGCTTTGCCTTTCCATTCAATTAATTTATCCGTTGCATCTCGGATCATCATCATCACCTCAAATCAATTATAACTCTTATTATACATTTTTTCAAAGGAATAAATGTATAATTACACACTTTTTCAAAGGAATAATTGGTTAATATCACATTTTTTCAAAGGAACCGTCGGATGTCTCTAAGAACAACGTAGTTTAGACGCAGTCATAATGGATTTTGATATCCATCATGGGATCATAAAAATGAAAGCTTCTTTAATACAGCTTTTGGAAAAAGAGGACAAAAGGTACGTCCCGCTGTCCTCCGCTGGTTTTACTATGCAAAAAATGGCGAAGAGTTTTTAGGAAAAATACTTTGAAAAAAATAGAAGATAAAGAGATAATTATAATAAAAGAATCGGAAAAGATCATCGGATGGTTGCGATATAGTTTGTTTTGGGACAACATACCATTTATGAATATGTTAAGGATCGAAGAGCGATACAGGAAAAAAGGTTTAGGGAGACTTTTAGTAGAGTTTTGGGAAAAAGAAATGAGAGAAAAAGGACATAAGCTGGTTTTGACTTCAACAATGTCCAACGAGTTTGCACAGCATTTCTACCGAAAGCTTGGATATAAAGATGCAGGCTGCTTATTATTGGAGGAGGAAGGACTGGAAATCGTATTCAAAAAAGAATTTTAAGTAATGAAAGCCTCATTTTGGATAACCGCAAGTACCGGTTGATCTTAAAAGAGGCTTGTATTTTGCGAAAAATTGCAAAGTTTTTTTGAGATAAACTCTTTGTAAATACAGGTTTTGGAGAAAGCGGACAATTACTCCGTCCCCCTGTCCTTCTCTCACTTTTTATTGGATTTACTTCAATATAATGGTATAATAACGAGGTGTAATTATGATTGTTAAGTAGAGGGGTATATTAAGAGAGGAGATTGGTATGGGAGACAATAAAAAAACACGAGGGGTCTTTAGGACAGGTATGTTGCTTTTGCTTTTATCATTAAGCAGTGCGGCTTTACTACTAGGCTGTGAAAGTGATGGAATCGAAACAATTGCGGAAACGGCAAATGAGTTGGAAGAAACCCATGGGCAAACCGTGGAGGAATTGAACCTTCTTTTACAAGAGGAAGCAGAGCTGCAAACAGACTTTGAAGAGACCCTGGAAACCGATGATGATTTATCAACCTTTGGAGACGGTACTTCTCCTGTATTTCGGAATCTTTCCGATAGAAAAGAGCGTATGGAACGATTAGTAGAATTAGAAGAAGAGTACGCTAGGCATGCAGAGACCTTAAGAGGCTATAATGGAAGTCTATTAGATGAAAATGCATTGGATAGTTTAGCAGCAGATCTTGTTCAGTTTTTTGAAACACTGGGCATATTTCGTGGGGAATATGTACAAAATTTAGAGGAAAAAGAGACTTATTTTGAAGGATTAGCGGCTGAAGATGCCACATACGATATCTTTACGGAAGGGATCCATTCCTTGAATGCGCAGCACGAAATAATGAGAGAACATTTTTATGGACTGGATGAAGAATTAAGTGTTCTATCCCAAGGTATTGAAGAATTGCAGCAAACCATTCAAGAAATACAAGAAGAAGAGGAATAAAAGATAAAAATGAAAAAGAGTGGTTTGAAAAGAATGATGCTTAAGAGGGTGACGAGGGGCATTTATTCTTTTGGGGAATTAGCGAATCAGGAAGAAAGTGAGGGAATAGACGAATGAATCTAAAAAAATATTTGATAATGGGGCTAGTTGGTTTGACAGCGGTAACACTTCTTTCCACAAGTGTGTTCGCTGAGGGGGACTCCGCTGAGGAAAGCGCCGAGGAAGAGTCGGTAGAAGAGTCAGTAGAGGAGCCGGCAGAAGAAGCGGTAGAAGAGACGGTTGAGGTTGATGAGCGGGAAACAACCTACTTAGCGCTTTCAAAAGAGCCGATCTTATCTATTCCGGAGGAATTTCCGCGACAGTTTATGTATGAGAGTTTGGTGAATATTGATTATCCGGAAGATGGGGTCAAAGGCATTTTTCTTACGGGAGGAACCGCGGCCAGCGAAAGATTACATGAATTAACAGACTTACTCAATACTACAGCACTGAATTCCATGGTGATCGACGTCAAAGATGATGACGGAACCATCGTGATGGATTTGGATTCCGATCATGAATATGTCCAGGAGTTCACTCGGGACTATGTTGATGCGGAAGAGTTAATGAAGCACTTGGAAGAACATAACATTTATCCCATTGCACGGATTGTGATCTTTAAGGATAGTCGTTTAGCCAGGGCACGTCCGGATCTATCCTTTACCGATGAGAACGGAGAAGTATGGTCCAATCGAGCGGGAGCAAGCTTTGTCAATCCTTATGAGCGGGAAGTCTGGGAACACAATGTGGAAGTTGCCAAAAAGGCAGCGGCACTGGGCTTTAAGGATATTCAATTTGACTATGTACGATTCCCGGAAGGATTTGCAACCATGGATGAGCATTTAAACTATTCCCGGGGCGAGTATGCAGAGAGTGGCTCGGATAATGTACAGCAGCGTGTGGATGCGGTAACGGATTTCATTGCCTACGCCCGGGAAGAACTCAAGCCCTATGGTGTGGATCTTTCCGTGGATATTTTCGGGTTTGCCGCCTTGGTTCGGGAAGAGCCCAATATAGGCCAGAGTTTTACGCGAATTTCCGAGAATGTGGATGTGATTTCCTCCATGATTTATCCCAGTCACTGGGGACCATGGAATTTAGGCATTGAGAAGCCGGATTTGGAACCCTATAATCTGGTGTATAATTATATGGTAGTTGAAAATGAAGTGCTGGCAACCTTAGGAGACGACGCACCTAGAACCAGACCCTGGATCCAGGATTTTACCGCTTCTTATCTCGGAGCAGGAAATTATAGGACATACGGTGACCATGAAGTGTCGGAACAAATTCGTGCCCTGCATGATCACGGTGTTAAGGAATATCTGATTTGGAATTCAAGAAGCAACTTTTCTCAAGGGGCAACCTTCGATTTTGATGAGTAATATCCGATGAATATTTGCAAAGTAATAAGCATAAGTAACAAAAATTTCTGCTGAAAAATTAGAAAACCGCCTTGGGGTATCGATTGGAATCGATCCTTCAGGCGGTTTTCTTTTTTGGTGGAAGAAAGATAAGTGGAATTATTGATAAGGTACATAACAAAGAAATGGAGGGATTACTTGAAAACCTAAAATTAAAAGCGTCCCCGCGTGAGGACCTGGTAGCGTCCCCGCCTGAGCTCCCAATTCTGAAAAATATAGGTTTTGGCCGGGAGGACAAAAGGTACGTCCCCCTGTCCTCTATTGTTATTTTAGTGCTTTTATTTGATGATTTTCATTTTTAACAAGATCTTCTTTTTTAAAGATGCAAGCATGGTGATGTCCCTTCGAAACTTCTTGAAAACTGTGATCACAGGTTTTGCATTCATCTTTTACATAGGGACATCTCGGGCTGAATCGACAGCCTACCGGAAGATTAATTTGATCCGGAGCCTCGTCGTCAATGAGGATTCGCTCTTTAATATAGTTAGGATCCGCCACGGGAACTGCGGATAAAAGCACCTGGGTGTAGGGATGCTGGGGATTTTTTACGATTTCATCCACGGGACCGATTTCCATAATTTTGCCAAGGTACATAATGGCCATTCGATCACAAAGATATTTGATCGTTGATAAATCATGGGATATATAAAGCATGGTCAGTCCCATTTTCTTACGAAGATCCTTCAGTAGATTTAAAATGTCTGCCCGGATGGATACATCAAGCATGGATACCGGTTCATCCGCCACTAATACCAAGGGGTTAACAACAATTCCTCTGGCAATGGCCACCCGTTGCCGTTGACCACCCGAGAGCTCGTGGGGGTATCGATGAACATAATGCTCCGCTGGCTTAAGCTCTGCAATTTCCAATACTTCGATGACTTTTTCATAGAGGGTTTTCTTATCCTTCAACCCGTGAATTCTAAGAGGTTCCGCTATGGTATCGAAAACATTGAATCGAGGATTTAGAGTTTCATAAGGATCTTGAAAAATCATTTGTACTTCCTTACGGAATGCTTTCTGAGATTCTCTGTCGGTTCCGCTCAAGGGATGTCCCCCGATGGTAATCGAACCATTGGTAGGGTCTTGAAGCCGGACTAAAATTTCTCCCGTTGTGGTTTTTCCGGAACCGCTTTCACCGGCTAAGCCTAAGATTTCTCCTTTCTCAATGGTTAAATTTATACCATCAATCGCTTTAACATATACCTTTTCTTTTTTGAAATAATCTTTAATTCCTTTTTTCACCAAATAATATTTCTTCAAATCTTCTATTTGTATTAAAGGGCTTTCGCTCATTCCGCATCACTCCCCAATTCCTTAATTATTCGTTCTCTAACCGCTTCCCAGGTTTCCCGATGTCCCGAAGCTTCCCGGAATTTTTCAACATCTTTATTATAGTGACAGGCGGAAAAATGATCCGGTCCTACCTCTTCCAAGGGTGGTAATTCTTTTATACAGAGTTCTGTTCTGAATGGACATCGTTTATTAAATCGACAGCCGGTCTGGAGCTGTCTAAGATCCGGCGGGGCTCCCGGTATGGAGATCAATTCCTCGCCGATTTCATGAATGCTCGGAAAAGCATTATTAAGACCTAAGGAATAGGGATGAAAGGGCTTTGTAAAAAAAGCCTTTGTTGAAGCTTTCTCTACTATTTTGCCTCCATACATTACTATTATGGTCTCGCAGGTTTCGGAAACAACGGATATGTCATGGGTAATTAAAATCATGGAACTGTCAATCTTCTTTTGAATCTCCACGACCTGTTGTAAAATCCGATCCTGTACCACCACATCCAAAGCGGTTGTGGGTTCATCTGCAATAATCAATGATGGGTTTAAGGTCAAGGCCATGGCAATGATAGCCCGCTGCTTCATTCCCCCGCTCATTTGATGGGGATAACTCTTCAGTCTTTTAGCCTCCAACCCAACCATTTTAAAGACCTCGACGGAACGTTCCATGGCTTCTTTTCGATTCATCTTCGTATGAATCCGGATGCCGTCAATTAACTGATCCCCCACGGTTTGAACGGGATTCAAGGCATTCATTGCACTTTGTGCCACCATAGCGATTTCCTTCAAACGAATTTTGCGAATTTCTTCATCGTTTTTTGTAACCAGATCTTCTCCTTTAAAAAGCATCTTTCCTTCACTGATTCTTCCGTTTTTCGCCAATAATCTCATAATGGATTTAGCTAAGGTGGTTTTTCCACAGCCGCTTTCGCCCACCAAACCTACACTTTCTCCGATCTTCAACGAGAAGGATACGTCATCTACGGCTTTGAGATTGCCTTCCTCCGTGGTATATTCAATGCTTACATTTTGCACATCCAATAATGCCATCCTTATCGCCTCCTCAATCTGGGGTCTACAACTTCTTCCAATGCCCTTGCCACAAAAAAGATGGAAAGTAGCAATAATACTATGGCAAGACCCGGAGTGGTAATCCACCACCAGGCAACCCTGGAGTTACCGGTACTGAATACAATATGCAGAATTTGTCCCCAACTGGGAACCGAAGGGTCACCAAATCCTAAAAAAGCAATGCTTGCTTCCGCAGCAATGGCCCAGTTTACCATAAATGCCATCTCCAGAAGGATTAAGGGAATAACATTTGGCAGGATATATTTAAACATTAATCTAAAATCCCCTGCACCGGCAACCCGTCCCGCTTTTATATAGGGCCTTTCCACAATCGATAACACCTGGGAACGAACAAGCCTTGCAACGGTTCTCCAGGATAACAGGGAGACCGCTAAAATAACATTCCATATACTCGGTTTCAAAACCGCCGAGAGTACGATTACAAAGGGGATAAAAGGAATGGCATAAAAGAAATCGACCACCCTCATCATGACGGTATCAACCCACCCTCCATAATATCCGGCCACGATTCCTACGATAGAACCCACCACCGTTACCAGAAAAGCTGCCAATAACCCAACAGTCAACGCAGTTCTCGTCCCTAAAACCACCTGGGAAAAAATATCACGTCCTACATCCGTGGTTCCAAAGGGGTGTTCCCTCGAAGGGGGTTCTAATCTTCTGATGGTACCTTCTTCATCATAATGACGATCCCTTGGACCATGAGGTGCAATCCCATCGGAAAAAATGGCTACCCCAATGAAAAACACCAGTAACACCACGCCTAATAGCGCTAATTTATCGTATTTTAAGTTTTTCAGAAATAATCGAGAGATACTTTTGCTGTTCCCCTTTTTGTTCAATGCTGCAATATTCATATTTTCACCTCTTCTTTTCTGAATTAATTATAGGAAATTCGGGGATCCAGTAAGGCATACAACATGTCAGCAATCAGGTTCATAAACATTACCATGGCTGAAATGATGATAAAACTACCCTGGGCAAGGGGATAATCATGTCGAGTTACCGCAGTAACAATTTCACGTCCCAGTCCCGGCCAACTGAATACTACCTCTATCAATACCTGACCACCGATGGATGCTCCTATAAACAGAGCCCCAGCCGTAACTACAGGTAATAAGGCATTTCGGGCTGCATGGCGGTAAAGAATATGACGCTCCTTCGTACCCTTGGCCCGCGCCATTTCTATATAGTCTTCCGACATTACTTCCAGCATACTGTTACGCATAATCAACATCGGCGTTGCCATAAAATAAAGCCCCGCCACTAAAGCCGGCAAAATGAGATGTCTCAAAAAATCGAGATTTAAAAACATCTCTGCAAAAGTCCCTCCGCCCGTACCTGCGGTTCGCATTCCCTGGGCGGGAAACCAGGCTAACTGAACGGAAAAAAACAAAATCATCATCAGACCCACCCAAAAGGTCGGTGCGGATCTAAAAATCAAAGAGACGGTAATTCCTATGGATTCTAATCTTGAACCTCGCCTCCAGGCCATCCATGCTCCGCCGAAAACTCCCATAGTATAGGCGAAAACCATGGCTGAAAGCATCAATATTAAAGTTGCGGCAAGTTTTTCCTGTATAATTTCAATCGCAGGACGATTATAGAAGAAGGAATCTCCAAAATCGAGCCTTGCCAAATCCGTAATAAAAACCTTGTATTGATCCCAAAGACTGCCGTCCAGTCCATATCTCTCAAGAAGCTGTTGCCTTGCCTCAGGAGGGATTGACGGATCTACAACATATGCCGTTGGGTCTCCGGGCATGGTGCGAAAGAGGAAAAATATCATTGTGGAAACCAGGACTATCATTAAGAGCATTACAAATAGTCGTTTCAAAAAGTAATTTAGCAAACCGTCACCTTCTTTCTTAAGAGTTACCCTTATGAGTTCAAATATATAAAATATGAAAGTCGAATAATCGACTTTCATATTTTAGTTTTATATCAAATTTAACTTGTACAATTTAGCTCCGTGAATCCTGTTTACTCTACGGGCATTCTCATTCGACCTTGGCTGTCCCAGGTAAATCCTGCTTCCGCGAGGATTTCTCGAGCGCGTTCCGGATCATATGTGTCATATATCGGGACATCAGGGTTGTGCCAGAACTCGTTGGCTTCAACGATGGTTAATCCACCGCCGCCTCTTGCGCCGTATCCGTTTAAGTGAACATCTAAAGCAAGGTCATAGTCAACCAAATGTGCCATAGCAATTCTAAACTGCTTGTTGTCGAAAGGTGCACGATCAAGATTCATACCGATATAGAAGAAACCGATATCGTCTCCTTCTGTTAACTCAAGGTGGTCATATCGTCCACCGTCGTTATTCTCAATTTGCTCGGTATGAGAAGGGACCAAGTCATAGGATACCATGTGAACATTTCCGAGTTCCAATGCAGTCAATACACCCTCAGGAGATGCGAAAATTTGGAAAATATATCCGTCAATGTGTACCGGTTCAAAGTAATCGTCAAATCTTGATAATACTAACTCTTCTCCTGTTTGGAAACGTTCAAGCTTAAAGGGTCCGCTTCCGATTGCATCTTCATTGGTATATTGAACAGGATTCTCAATATTCTCCCAGATATGCATCGGTAATATAGGAATTTGAGCCAAGGTATTTGTAATAAATGGAGCATAGGGCTCTACTAAGTTAAACCGAATGGTATTATCATCGGTGATCTCGATGGTATCGATCGGTGTTAAGAAAGAACCAAAGTATTCAACGTTTTCATCGATAAATAGCTCATAGCTGAATTTTACATCTTCAACCGTAACCGGCTCTCCGTCGTGGAAAGTCATACCTTGACGAAGTACTACGTCAATTGTGGTGTCATCAACTACATCCCAACTTTCCGCCGCCCAAGCTTCCGGTTCAATACTCGGTGATAATCGGACCAATTTGTCATAAATCAACCGTAGGTTTCTCCATCCGTAAACGCTGATGGAACTTAAGGGATTCATATCATCAATATTTACATTACTTGCCACGGTCAATACGGTTTCATCTGTCAAAGGCTTGATTGAGAATGGCGTCCATTCATTAAATAAGCCTTCTCCGGGAATGTTAATTACATCTTCAAACAAATCTTTGTTATAAGTCTGCATATTGGCTCTGGAGTACATTGTTATTTTGGGAACATCCTCTGCAAGGATTCGCTGAGCCTCAAATACTAATTCTCTTCGTGCTTCGATATCCATTTCCCGACGTTGTGCATCGGCGATCTCATCAAATTCAGGATTTCGGTATCGATTCGTGTTGTTTCCTCCGGGTCCCGCATTATCCGAGTGGTTAATGGAATGGATAAACATATCCGGGTCTAATCGTTCGATTCTTCCGGACCATCCGATTGTGTAAGCATCATAATCCATGTCATCTCCATATAAAACATCCAGCAATACTGCAAAGTCCATTGGTTGAGATTCTGCATTTACTCCCAGTGCCTGCAGCTCTTCTGCAACCTCCTGAGACATTTCATAGTTTACCATGTTAGCTTCCGGTAATGAACTTAAAAAAGTAAGGTCAGGAACCAGTTCTCCCATTTCTTCATCTGGTATATCCGACCCTGTGTCATCCTGACCGTTAGTGTCGTCGTCACCACATGCGGTAAACAACATGAGCACTGCGATCATGACCGCCAACCAAACTTTCTTTCGATTGATTCTTTTCATTTTGTCATCCTCCTTTTTTTATTCACAACATTTATAAAAATGCATAAGTCAGTTTACACCATTCTGATAATTCTGTCAAATTAAAATTCACGCATATTCTCAGAATGAGGCCTAAGTCCTCTTATAACAATGATCAGGGGAATAATAACATTCTTCAGAGGAGTTTATTCATTCTCTCTAAGTGGTGTTTTAATTTTTTATTTATTCATTCAATTATATTTATTCATTACTTTATACATAAAATTTAATTTATATTGCTTTTGCATGTAAAATATCAAAGGATTTTTGGTGGAATAAAGATCGGTGGAATTATCGAACAGGAGGACAAAAGATACGTCCCGCTGTCCTCTTGATATACCTCAAAAAACGGTATAATTGCTTGGAAACCTTACATGAGGTCTGTAGAAAGTCGAACATAATTATGATATAATTAAGACATAATATGAATGTGTGAAAGGAGTGTTGACAATGCCTGAAATTAGACCGATTAAAGATTTGCGAAATACAACGGAGATTTCAAAACTATGCCATGAGAATAAAGAGCCGATCTTTATTACGAAAAATGGCTATGGTGATATGGTTGTAATGAGTATGGAAACCTATGAAAAGAAACTGGCTAAAGCTGAACTATACGAGAAGTTAGCAAAAGCAGAAGAGCAGTTGGAAAATGGAGAGCCCATGGAAGATGCAGTAGAGGTCTTTAAGAGATTAAGAGGCAAGTATGGAAAGTAAAAATTTCGAGATTAAATTTACACCCATTGCAAGTGAACATCATGCGAGTTTTATATGGAAGACAAAAATATCAAAGTTTACTATAAGAGTATCTGATTATCATATGCTTTTCTGAGTGGTTGCTTACCTAAATTTAGAAGCGTCTCCGCGTGAGGTCCTAATTCTGAAAAATATAAGCTTTGGAACGGGAGGACAAAAGATACGTCCCGCTGTCCTTTGCGGCTTTGTCCGAGTCACTCCGTCTTAAGGCTGATGTCTTCTCTTTCCAAAACAGTAGAAACGATCCGCCTGGGGTCCCTTATGGGATTCTTTTTTTCACGCTATAATAAGAAATAGTAGACTTTTTAGAGAAGCTAATTTCATGAAAGAAGGGATCATGGCGGGATAAAAATTTGTTAGTAATTAAGGAGGTACTATGAAGGCGATCGTTGTTTATAAATCGAAAACCGGTTTTACCAAAAGGTATGCAGAGTGGATTGTCGAGGAACTGCAGTGTGATATTACCACGTATGAAAATATTTTTCGTGAGATGATTGCGGAATATGATCTGGTTATTTATGGGAGTCGTATCCATGCGGGAAGAGTAGATGGCCTAAAAAAGATCAAAGATTTGGTTGAAAAGGTTAATAGACCCAAGCTTATGGTTTTTGCTACCGGGGGAACACCTTCAGCGGTAGAGGGTGCTATTCGCGGCATTTGGAAAGCCAGTTTTTCTGAGGAGGAATTACAAGAAATCCCCCATTTTTATATGCAAAGCGGTCTGAATTATGAAAAGATGGGAAGGGGCGATCGCCTGATCATGAAAACCCTGGCCAAGGTGCTAAATAGAAAAAAAGATAAAACCTCCGATGAGGTCGGATGCGAAGAAGCCATTGGGGATTCTTATGATATCTCATCCCGTGAATATGTTTTGCCCTTGGTTCAATGTGTACAGGAGATGAAATAACCATCATAAAAGTTAAAAAAGTCTGTTGCAAAGAAAGATGCTGCAAACTATGAACCTTGGGAAGCTGCTTTGATGCAAGCCGTTGGCTCCAATAATGATTGGACAGACAAGGGAAATATAAAACCAATTCTTGATTATCTAGGTTGAGAGGAAAAGTAAATGACAAGAGGTGAAACACATGAGAAAAACGCTTCAGGATGTGGCAAGCTATTTGACGGAAATTATGGTGCCTGAAAGCCAGGAAACATATGGGATCAATCCTATCTATACAAATGTTTCAGATGAAGAGAGCATACGTGAGGGCGTTCTGGTCTTCAGAGCTTTTTTGGTTCGGCTTTACGATGTTTTATACACCAAGGGCAATGTCTATGATAATAGTAAAAAAGTTGCCCATGAATATGAAAACCGCACCACGCTTTCGGTGTATTATCCATTCCTGCACAATGTAAGCACCCTACTAAAGAACATAGGTTATCATGGTATACCAGTTGAAAACGGGCAATTGCTGGCCTGTGGAAATTCCCTATTCAATGGGAAGCTCTCTACTACCAAGACCCTTGAGTGCCTGAGGTTTTTGGCGGATTGTGGTATTTGCATTGAGGGCATAGATACAAATAAAAAAAAGCAAAACTTGTCAGACATCAAAACCATAAAGATTACATATCCGGATAACCCCACTATGCTCACAGGCCTGAAGGTCATGGCAATCGCCGAAATAGACCATAGAACCCTCATCAACCAGGATGTTTTCTTGCGCTGTGATTACAGAGTATTGAAAAAGGATGAAACCGATGTGCTTTCCATTCTACAGGATACGATAAAGCCTTTATCCGAAGAGGTGCAGGACTTCATTCTGCAACTGCATCAGCGCTATCTGAATAAAGGACTTACCTGCGTTGTGGAAGTAAAAGGGTTTCATATCTATATAAAGTATTGTTATAAACGGAAAGTTTTATGGGGAATTAACGCTTCCCTCAACAACGGCTATCATATCAATGTGAAATCGACAAAGACCTACGAATACACTGACACCATCCAAACCTTTCCCCCAATTTTGCAGGAAATGATTGCAAAGGGGTATGGCTGCGGCAGAAAAAGAGAAATCGGTCATTGTGATGGCGGTTGCCGTGGACTTCCCATATCCTTGGATGATTCTGTTTTAGGGATACGGGATGCCATTGAAACATGGTTTGATCAAGAATTGTCATGCTTGCAGTCGATACCCCGGAAACCCCACTTCAAAATTCATGGAAATTAAGTGGCGAGAGTATTCATTTGGACATGGTTGAAATCTCATTGACCTGAAAATCGGAAATTGATTTGAAGAAAAGGAAACCGATCAGTAATGTCATGGTACCGCTTAGGATAAAGGGAATGGAGGCTAAGGTGTAGTCGAATACCATTCCGAAGAAGAGCTGACCCATGGGCACCGCTGCCATGGAGAGGGTTTCCTTTAAGGAGCTTACACGGCCCAGCATTTCCAATGGAACTTCCCTTTGCATCAGGGAGGATACGCCTATATTAGTAACTATGGCGATGGAAGTGATCATGATCGCTACAGCAACCATGGTGATAAAAGGTACGGTATTGAAGGCAAATTGTTGGATATAAAAGTCGGATGCAATAAAGGCGATTACTACAATGAGTGCACCGATGGCCATGACCGCATAAGCCAATAATTTTTCCAAAGGATAACGTTTGCTTAGAACGCCCGTAAACAGACTTCCAACTAAAGAACCCGATACTAAAGCCGTTTGCAAAATTCCCAATTGCCAGTCCGTAACTTCCAGGAGCTGATTGGCTACATATATCAGACCCACGGAAATGGCAGGGGAAATCAAAGCATTGGCCGCAAGGGCAAGCCCCATGATGTTACGAATCAACTTATGTCTTTGAACGACTTTAATCCCTTCGGAAAAATCCCTGGTAAAATCCTTATAAGATAGTTTTGTTTTTTTCTTGTTGGGGCTCTCAAGCTCAATAAACATTTCTGATATGGCGGATAAAACAAAAGAAACGGCGTTTATGAGAAGTAATACGGATATTCCATATAAACCAAAGATCAGGCCCGCTACCACAGGATAAAGCATATAACAAAGGGTCAGCGCTAATCGATTGAGAGCGTTTGCCCCGACCAGTTCTTCTTTTTTTACAACCGAGGGAATTGCGGTGCCGATGGCAGGAGAAAAAAGTGCGGAAATCAGCGACATGCTGATGACCGTAAGGTAAATATGAAAAATGCTAAGTTCTGTGATTCTAGATAGGACATATAACCCTCCGATGATAACCGCAGAGAGTAAATCCAGATAGATAATTATTTTTTTTCGATCAAACCAATCCGCGAACACGCCACAGATGGGACCGGCAATCAGCCGAGGCACCATTCCGATAGCCAGTACCGAAGCGAACATCGTACCGGAACCTGTCAAATGGAGAATGTATAAAGATAGGGCAAAACTTTGCATTCCACTGCCAAAATGAGATACAAACTGACCGATTACCAATAATGCTAAGTTCTTGTTTTTCATCAGCTTCCATTCCAAAACCATCACCCCTTCATTTGTATAAGAAAATTTTATCATGGTATGGATTCTTGGGGTACCCATTAGTATTGGGAAAATAAGAGGGGATAAAGGGGTATAAGCGGTCTTATTTTATAGGTTTGAAGAAAGTTTCCATTTAACGTAGATCTCTTCAGTGATTTTAAGGGCTTCTTTGTATTTATGTTGGGCTTTTAACGCCTCGATTAGATAGTCACCGTAAAACGTTTGAAAGCCATGGTGAGAGTCCTTCTTTGCCTGTTTGTATAGTTTTCGAAGGATCTCCACGGAGGTTTCACTTTCTAGTTTCTCTTTCTTAATACAAAGGGTTATCAGCCAGTCTAGGCAAACTTTCATAGAGGGTTCCAGCCGTTGATGTTTAATGCGGTCATAGATTCCCAGTAGCTCTTTTGTATAGGTAGTTGCTAAGTCATAGTTTTGCTGCCCATAGGCGACCAGGGCTAATTTTTGCAGGACATAGAACTTATCGGAGCCTACGGAATCCTCCTTATGATAAGCGGCATAGGATTTTTCTAAGTGCTGTTTTGCCTCCTGGTAATTTCTCACTGCTAGATAGGTAGAGCCGATATTGTAGTATACGAAGGCTTCTCTGGAGTTACTGCTTTGTTCATTTAAGGTAAGGAGTCGCTGGTAATAGGTAAGCATGTTGTCGATATCCTTTACATTGGCATAGGCCGCAGCAATGACAAAATTCACCTCGATCCCTCGTTCAAGATACCCCTCTTCCATCAACTGCTTATAGGCTAAGTCTCCTAAACGTATGCTTTCCGCATAATTTCCCAAATTGTAATTCGCAGAGGCCAGGGCTTCCAAAATGATCCCATCCTGTTTGATCCTTGCGGACCGTTGAAATTGCAGTAAGGCTTTGTTAAAATCACTGTGATGGATCATTTCGTAATAGCCGATCAGATAATGGGTCAAGTGGGTTTGGCTAGGGCTCATATAGCTTACGTACTCTAACAGTTCATAAATACGATTTTTAAATCCCTGGGGATCCTCATCAAGAAATCTTACTCGGGTCAATCCGAATAATCCCTGGATAAGCATATAATCAATGGCTAAAGAAGAGTGCTGTAGCAGTTCTTGCTCCTCGTTCAATAGGTCCATCCATCGGTGGATTTCTTCCTGTTTGTGGAGGAAATAGCTTCGATAAAAATGATCGATGGCCTCCTTTAGCATTTTTATCTTCCCGGGATTGTGGTTTAAATCAATGCCTAAGACATCCATCAATTGGTGTAGAATTTCATCACTACAGGTAACACTTCCCTTTTCGATTTTACTGAGATAAGAAACTGCACAGATTCCCTGGCAAAGACTCTCTTGACTCATATACTGTTCGATTCGGTATTTTTTTATCAGCATCCCCATCATCATCGATTGATTATTCATTTTTTCCCTCCCGTATCCTTGTAGTATCCGCTCTTCAGAACTCTTTTTTTTATCCTATACTATCGGCGTTAACAAAGCAATAGCTGGATCTTGTATCTGCCTTTGGGGCTTGGTTTATGGTAGTCTTGCTCTCTTTTATCGGAGCAAAGCAAATTGATTGTTCACTTTTTCTAAAATATGATAAGAAGAATACGGACTCCTAAAAAAGGGGTCCTTTTGTGTGTATGGGTTTTTGCATGCGAAAGATAGCGAAGGTTTTTTGGGATGAATTCTCTGAAAATAAAGGATTTGGAGAGGATTATGTAGAATAATATTGTGAGGTGATAAAATGAAATTAATCATAATTCGGCATGGGGAGTCGGAAGCCGATATCCTAAAGGTCCATGAGGGTAGAGCGGATTTTTCCCTAACAAACAAAGAAAAACAACAAGCAAAACTGCTTAGTAAGTGGATCGCTAGCAATGAAGAATTTGACGTAATCCTATCCAGTCCGTTGAAAAGAGCAAAAGAGACGGCAGCGTTCATTAGGGATGAGACGGGGAAAAGGATCGTTTTAGTGGAGGATTTAATGGAATGGGATAACGGCTTATTAGCAGGACTGCCCCGGGAAGAAGCCGAGAGAAAATATCCCCTACCAAAGGATGGTAGGAAACCCCACCATACCAATGCTAATACGGAATCCATGATAAATTTTCGGGCAAGGGCAGAGACGTTTTTGTCCAGATTGAAAGAGGAATATCCCAAGGATGCTGAAATTTGTATGGTCTCCCACGGAGGAATGATCAATATGCTTTACCGCTCCCTGCTGAATCTACCCATGATGACGGAGCATTCCATAAGTTGTGGAGATACGTCGATCCATAAGTTTATGTTAAGTGACGGTAAATGCCATATTGAATATATTAATCGATTGGGACATTTAGAGGAGCTGGAGTAATTGGTGAAATAAAGATAGGGAAAAATTTCGAGCGGGTACGTAAAAAAAAATGGAGTGGTTGCTTGAAAATCTAACATTATAACCGTCCCTGCGTGAGGTCATATTCACGATTTTGTCTAAAAGCTGCAAAGCGTCATGACATCCTCGATGGATCGAAAGCCCCTTTGTTTTTGAAAAGGGCTTTTTCTGAAATTTAAAAAGGGATGTGGGACCTGATTGCTACAGTCTAATAAAGGCATAGTGGATAATGAATACTCCCCCACTTCAAATTTCGTAGCAATTAAGTGGCGGGAGTATTCATTGGAGATCGTGTAGATATTCAAGTGGCTCCGAAGGCAAAAATCTTTATTCCTAATGCTAAGGCCATTATGAATAATTGCTAAAATAAAAAAGAAAATGTTAAAGTATTAACATCGAACCTCTTATTAATTGTATCCTGAAAAATATTATGATATGATGAGAATAACAATTACATCAACCTTTATGGTGCCCCGGAAGCTCCGGGGTTAAAAGGGAAAGCGGTTCAAATCCGCTACAGCCCCCGCTACTGTATTTGGTATAGCATTCTTTATTAGGCCATTGGGAAACCGAGAAGGCGAAGAATGAAAGCCATAAGTCAGGAAACCTGCCATGAAAGGGAAAGCATTGAAATCTTCGGTGGGAAGATGGGCGACGTAATAAAAGGATTTTTGTCGGAAGACAAAGATTCTTTGAATAACGGTTGTTCATGGATTCCTCGAAAGAGGTTTTTTTTTATGGAATTTATTATAGGACAAAAAACAAAGGGAAGGCGTGAGAGGATGGATCGTGATTTAAGCTATTGGAAAGAACGTTGGAGGAAAGAGGAAGGGGAACGGGAACGGTGTGATCAGCAGGGGTTTTGGGATAATCGGGCGGATTTTTTTAACGGAAAGGTATTTACCGAAGAAAAACTCGGCAGTGAGATTGTGAATCATTTAAAATCGAAAAATATGCTGACCAGGGATATGGAGGTGCTGGATATCGGGTGCGGTCCCGGAAAACATACCTTGCCCCTGGCCCGGGAGGTAAAAAGAGTTACTGCCCTAGATATATCAGAGAATATGCTGGAGCATTTACGAAAAAACATGAAGAAAACGAAGTTATTCAACATCGATCCTCTGCATCTTGACTGGAAAGATGGGGATTTGAAAAAGCTGCACTGGGAAAAGGCCTTTGATTTAGTGTTTGCTTCTATGACCCCCGGGGTCTTTAATTATGAAACCTTGGAAAAAATGGTCAAAGCCGGTAAACAATATGCCTATCTCAGTGGTTTTGTCAAAAGAAAAGATGAAGTAGGGGATGAGATATTTCGTTTTTTTGAGCGCAGCCACGGCGTGTCTGCAAAAAAACAGAATAAAGTATATTATGCCTTTAACATCCTTTGGCAATGGGGCTATACCCCGGAGGTTGAGTATATTCATAGAACCTGGGAGGATGAGTTTACCTCGGAGGAGGCTTATGCTCTTTATCGGGATAAACTCGCCGCTGTAACCACCCTCCTTGAGGAGGACCGGGAAAAAATTAAGGAAATCCTGAAGAGTTTTGAAAAGGAAGGAAAGATTACTGAAAAAACCGAGGTAACCCAGGGGCTGCTTACCTGGAAATTATGAAGCTTCCCATAAAAGAAGCAAAGCTTAGAGAGGATAAACGAGAGGAGAGAGTATCATGGCAAAAGGATATAACAAATTATTACGGCTAACGGTGTTACTAGTGGCCACCCTGCTGTTATTAAGTGCCTGTGGCGGGGAGGAGACGGTAGAGAAAGCCCGGGAATCCCAAGAGGGCCGAGAATATACGTACCCGGTGGTTCGACTGGAAGGGGGAGACTACGGTCTGCCCACCCCTTTTCTTCATTATGGCAGAGGACCCGGCGGCTATAAAATGGCTCTGATTTTCGATAGTTTGTTGGAGTATGGAGAAGAGGGCTTAATCCCCTGGTTGGCTAAGGATTATCAGTTATCCGAGGATGAAAGGAGCTATCGCTTTACCTTAAGAGAAGGGGACACCTGGCATGACGGAAAGCCCGTAACAGCCGAGGACGTAAAGTTTTCCTTCGAGTATTTCCAAGAGCATCCTCCGGTTTGGAACGGGGTGCTGTTGGAAGGAAAACCCATTGTAGACTCCATCGAGATTCTAGAGGATGATACCTTGGTGTTCAAACTCCATGAGCCCACGGCAACAAGTTTGGAGCAGATCGGAAGGGTGCGGATCATTCCCAAGCATATATGGGAAAAGGTGGAGAATCCGGAAACCTATGATGAAGAGGAGGCCTTGATCGGCTCGGGACCTTTTCAACTTACGGAATACAGCAGTGAACATGGAACCTACGAATTTACCGCTTTTGAAAATTATGGGGGGCCGAAACCAGGGGTAGAAAAGATTCAATTTGTTCCCGTTAGTGATTCGATTATGGCCTTTGAAAATCGACAGGTGGATATGATAAGTATCAATGAGGACCTACTGGAACGTTACCAAGAGAACTCCGAGGTAGAAATATTGGAAGATCCCGGATTTTGGGGATATCGGCTGGTGTTTAACTTAGAGGACCAGGAAGTTTTACAAAATAAAGATGTGCGAAGAGCTATTGCCTACGGCATTGACGCCGATAATTTGATCGATAAAGTGGCTAGAGGGGCGGCGACCCCGGGAAGCCCCGGGTACTTGCCCACGGACCACATTTGGTACAATGAGAGGGTAGGTTTTTATGACTATGATTCCGAAAAAGCAAAGGAACTGTTGGAGGGAGAAGAATACAGCTTCACTCTGTTGACAGGAAATGACAATCGTGAGGTGCGAATCGGAGAGCTTTTGAAACTGTCCTTGGCTGAAGTGGGTATTGACATCGAGGTGGAAAGCATCGACGGCAAAGCCCGGGACAGTGCTCTGCAGGAGGGGAACTATGAAATCCTTCTAACCGGTCACGGAGGCTGGGGAAGTGACGGCGACAGTCTTAGAAGTCGTTATCGGATCTCCGGGTTTCATAACGAAAAAATAGAAGACTTAGGCAGGGCTCAACTGGTGGAAATGGATCCGGAAAAAAGAAAAGAAAAAATCTTTGCCCTGCAAGAAGAGATTGCAAAGGAAGTTCCCATGCTTCCCTTGTTCAATACTAAGGGATATCGAGTCTATTATCGAGATGGGTATGACAACTGGGTCTATATGTTCGATCATCATAATCCCATCCACAGCAAATTATCCTTTTTGGAGGAAATCCGCTAGAAAAGGAACGTTGAACCATGAAGCCTAATCGAAGAAAAATGAAACTTTCTCAATACGCAGTGACGATTCTTTTGATTCTGACGCTGAATTTCTTTTTGCCCCGCTTGATGCCCGGGGACCCCTTCACCGTGCTCTCCGCCGATGAGGGAGAGGTCCATACCACCTATTCCGAAGAGGATATTCAGCGATACAGAGCCTACTATGGCCTGGACCGTCCCTTGGTCCATCAATACGCCTCTTATATGATCGGGATTCTACAAGGGGATCTGGGCTATAGCATTCAGTTTAAACAGGATGTGGGCACGGTGATTTTCAATCGTCTTCCCTGGACCTTGTTTTTGGTGGGCATTAGCGTGGGGCTCAGTGCATTGATTGGTGTGTTTTTTGGAGTAATTTCCGGTTATAAAAAAAATACCGGAATTGATCAGTTTTTGTATTCCTTTTTTATCACCCTTTCGGAGATTCCCGGGTTCATGATCGGTCTTTTGTTATTATTTTTCTTCGGTGCCTATTTAAATCTGTTTCCCTTATCCGGAGGGATGACCCATTTTCGAGACTACGCCTCCCGGGGAGAACAGATCCTGGATATTCTCCATCATTCCCTACTGCCCATTACGGCCCTTACCATTACCGGTATGGGGGGATTCTATCTGATTGCAAGAAACACCATGGTATCCATCATTGACAAACCCTACATGATGATGGCAAAGGCAAAAGGCTTGAGTCGTACTCGAATTCTTTTTTATCACGGGTTGAAAAATGCCTTTCTTCCCATTGTCACTCGGATTTTCTTAAGCTTCGGGCAGGCCATGGGTGGAGCCTTGCTGGTCGAGAACGTGTTTAATTATCCGGGCATCGGAAGGTTGATGCGAGAGGCGGTAACCCTTCGGGATTATCCTTTAATTCAAGGGGTGTTTATTTTTATGACTTTGTTTGTATTGTCGATGAACTATTTATCCGATGTGATATACAAAAGACTGGACCCTAGGGTGATATAAATGGAACGACTAACAAACACAATGAAAAAGTTTTCTCTTGGTGGAAAGGTGGCCCTGGGGGTGCTAACAAGCTTCTTGATACTGGCAGTCTTTGCCGGGCTTTTAACAACCCATCCCCATGAAATCCCATCCGGGCCTGGTCTGGTACCCCCTTCCGGAGACCATTTTCTGGGAACCGATGATTTGGGTATTGACCTATGGGCGCAATTGGTTTATGGAACCCGGATCAGCTTGCTTGTAGGATTGAGTACCGCTTTGATTTCCGTGGCCCTCGGTGGCAGTTTGGGGATTATCGCCGGATATTACGGCGGCGGTGTCGATGAAAAAATCATGGCCCTGGTGGATATGATGCTGGTGGTGCCCCAGCTTCCGACGATGGTGGTGCTGGGAGGGTTTTTCGGACCGAGTATTGTGAATATTGTTTTGGTCCTCAGCCTTTTTTCCTGGGCTAGACCCGCCCGGATGGTTCGTTCAAGAATTCTTTCCTTAAAGGAGGAACCCTTTATCAACATCGCCAAAAGTTATGGCGGGGGGATTTTCTATATTACAAGGAAGCATTTTATGCCGGAAATCTTTGCCCTCTTAATGGTCAGTTTCATTCGACTGATCAGCCGGGCGGTGGTTGCGGAGGCAGGGCTTTCTTTTTTGGGACTGGGAGACCCCACCAACAAAAGCTGGGGACTGATTTTGAACCATGCCCTGGGCTTTAGGGGAATTTATTTTACGGATTTTTGGAAATGGTGGGTGATCTCTCCCTTGTTGTTTATTATCCTGTTGGTACTTTCGGTATCCTTTATCAGCAAAGAGGTTGAAAATATTTACTTGGGAAGGTGAGAAGGTGGAAAAAGGAAAAGTTCTATTGGAAGTTCGAGATCTGACCGTGGAATACCCTTCGGAAAGGGAATCGGTCATCGCCGTAAACAAAGGGAGTTTTGCCATTAAGGAAGGACGAATTTTAGGCATAATGGGAGAGTCAGGCAGCGGGAAAACCTCCATTGCCCTGGCCATTCTGCAGTTACATAACCAAAAGACCCGGGTGGAGGGGAGTATTCGCTTTCGAGGGGAAGAAATCATGGATATGAATTCTAAAGCCTTGAATAAGCTGCGGTGGAAAAAAGTCAGCCTGGTATACCAAAACCACCTGGATGTATTAAACCCCGTCCTTTCTATTAAGGAGCAGATTTTGGAAGGAATTAAGCGGCATTTACATCTCAACCGGAAGCAGCAAAAGGAAAAGCTTAAAGAACTTTGTAAGAAGGTGGGGCTACAGGAAAAGTGGATGGAGGCCTACCCCCATCAATTATCGGGAGGCATGCGTCAAAGAGTGTTGATTGCCATGGCCCTATCCTGTGATCCGGAGCTATTGATCGTGGACGAGCCCACCACGGCCTTGGATGCTATGGGAAAGGAAGAAATCCTAGACTTATTACAGGAATTACACCGGCGGGAGAATTTCTCCATGCTTCTAATTTCCCACGATATTTACGTCATGAATAAACTCAGTCATAACATCATGATTATGTATGAAGGGCGGGTGTTGGAAAAAGGCATCACCAAGGAAGTATTGGAAAATCCCATGCATGTTTATACCAGGGGATTGTTGCACGCTTCGGTGGATATGAATCCCTATCAGGATTTGTGGGGGGTACCCCAAGTAACCCGGGAAAAGGAACTGGCGGGGAAAGAGTTGGAAAAGGGAGGATGTGTGTTTCGAGAGCGTTGTTGCCAGCAAGAAAAAATCTGCGCCATCCGACAACCGGAGCTGGAATACGTGGCCATTGAACGTCAGGTTGCCTGCAATTTCCAAGGGATTAAAACCTTACTGCGGGCTGTGAATATTCATAAGAGCTACTCCGTGAAAAAAGAAAAGGTGGTAGGATGTAAAGACTGCAGTATTTCCATACGGTCCGGAGAAATTGTTGCCCTAATCGGAGCGTCGGGCTCGGGGAAAACGACCTTTGCCAACATCCTAAGCGGTATGCTAAGGAGGGATTCCGGCGTGGTGGAGTTCGAAGGGGAAAGTCTTCAAGGAAATAATTTTATCCGTAGAAAAAATGGGGTGCAGATGGTGTTTCAGGACCCCTTCTCCGCTACCAATGGAAGGTTTACCCTGTTGGAAGTTCTCCTAGAACCCCTTAATCTACTGGGGGAGGACACCGAGGAGCAAAAAAGAGATGCGGCAAAGAGGCTATTAGAAAGTGTGGGGCTCTCAACAAAAGAGGATTTTATGTCGAGACGGTGTAGCAGCTTAAGTGGCGGTCAACGACAACGACTGGCCCTTGCCCGGGGCCTCATTATGGAGCCGAAGCTTCTGATTGCTGACGAAATCAGCTCCATGCTGGACCCTTCTACTAAGGCCAATGTTCTGCGGCTGTTGAAGGGACTGCAAAATCAGTATGGTTTTGCTATGCTCTATATCACCCACGATTTGGCTTTGGCAAGAAAAATCAGCAATAAAGTATGTATTATGTATCGAGGAGAAATTGTGGAATCCGGTAGTGTGCAAAAAGTGTTTACGGATCCCAAAACCTCTTATGCTAAGGCACTGTTGAAAAATCTCCCCTCCATAGATGTGGGAGGGGAGAGGTAAGGTTTTTTCTGAAACTACTGTTCATTTCCAAGGATATCGTCCACTTTATCCCGGTTGTTTTCAATCCATTCCTCCACCGGATCGATAAAGGGGACGTCATTTTCTTCATGCTGATACAGACACTCACAACCGGTCGGTGGTTTTGTGAGCTAGCAATACAAACGTGTAAAGTAACTAATTCAATCAGTTTTTTATGCCACCGGTGTTGCAGGTATTTCTTTTCTAAAAAAGCATTATGCGAAATTAAAAGGGAAAAAAGTTATCGTTTTTGGAGTAGGAGCATCTCCCTATAACGAAAAAATGACTATCGTGTATTATGAGAAAAAGATGAATGATTTGAACTAAAAAAATACGGACTCCTCAAAAGGTGTCCTTTTTTATGTGTACCGGTTTTTTGCATGTGAAAAAGATAGAAGGTTTTTGGAGAAAAATTCTCTGAAAATAAAGGATTTGTAGAGGGTTTTATAGAATAGTATTGGGAGGTGCTAAAAATCGACTACAATTATATAACCCGAGAACCGGAAACAGGAAAGGTATTGGATGGAAAATTCACTGAAGCATCAGACAGATATCAGTAGGGGGTGATTATTTGAAGAAAACAAGTATTTTGATATATAGTAGCATGCTTCTCGCCACGATACTTGGAGTATATGGTCAGCGTATTTCTTATTATCTACCTAGAGTTATAGGAGAAATGTCTCCTTTATACTACTTAACCACCCTAACGGTGGTAAGCTTTCTTTTATTTTGGGCTTTGCCTATATTCGTATATAAGCTTAATAAAAATATCGAGAAAAAAAGCTTTGCTACAACGATTGGGATTAATTGTTTTATAGGTATACCGGTCTCCACTTGGTCATTTTTTGTTTTGGTTATGTGGTGGGGTTAAAAAGAGCAAAAGAGACGGCAGCGTTTATTAGCGATGAGACGGGGAAAAGGATCGTTTTAGTGGATGAATTAATGGAATGGGGAATACCCACAGGATGCTGAAATTTGTATTATCTCCCACGGAGGGATGATCAATATGCTTTACCGGTCCCTGCTGAATCTACTCATGATGACGGAGCAATCCATAAGCTGCGGAGATACGGCGATACATAAGTTTGTTTTAAGTGAAGGTAATGTCATATTGAATATGTTAATCGGTTGGGGAATTTAGGGGAGCTGGAGTAAATGGGGGAATAAAGGGGTCACTCCTAATCGTTCCCACATGAGGTTCGATATTTTTTAGAAGGTCAATATCTAATGAATAAATTTTAAAGGAGTTGTTTTTATGAGGAATCAAACAGCGGTAGTTCTGAATGTGATAGGCATAGTCATAGTTTTTGCAGGGATATTTACCCCTATTATATTTTTCGGTATCGGTATTAATGAGTTTGTTAGGCTAGATGATGGTTTAATTGCTTTAATATATGCAAGTGTATTATTTGTAAGTGTTACAATCGGATTTCTTATTAAAGGTTTTGCAGAACTTATCGATTTTACTCAAAAAAATTCCGATGATACCCATGAATTGCTAAAATTTATAAAACATAATGAGCACGAAGTAAAAAACAATTCTATAACTACAACATCAGTTGCAAGCGGTGAAGATATTGAAATGGATTTAGATAAGAAAAGTTAAGATAACTGATAATGTGTCGAAGTTTTGTCAGGAAATGTTGCAAAATTTTGGGGTTAGATTTTGAAAAATAAGGTAATTAAACCTAATTTCTAGTATACTAAGAGTAATGCCGTCTTGGCATTGAAAATAAGCAAAGATTATAATCAATATGGTTAAATCTACAGAAGGAGTGTTAAAAGATGGGATTATTCGACAAAATGAAAGAGCCGGTGTTTCTAAAAGAGGCTACCAGCACAAGGGAGCACTTAGAAAAACTGGAGGAGCTCGCACCGAAAGTGGATCCATCCATGAAAAAGCAGATTGAAAAGGAAATCAAGTTACTCTCCATCGGTCTTTTCGGCGAGGATAACATAGCCTTTGAACTGAAAAATAGCGGGATGCCGATGTATATTATGCGGGATATGTATATTGAAGCCAATGGTCTATCCGCTCAAATTGATTACATAATCGTTACCAGAAAGATAAATTTCGTAGTGGAGTGTAAGAATCTTATCGGGGATATTGATATTGACCGGGAAGGGAACTTTATTAGAAAGTATAACCTATTTGGAAAACCCATAAAAGAAGGGATTTATTCACCGGTTACTCAAAATGAACGGCACTTGGAAGTTATTCGTCAAAAGCAAATGGAAAGGAAAGGGAATATTTTAGAAAAAGCTATATTCAATAAGTTCTTTGACACCACTTTTCAATCCTTAGTTGTTTTGGCAAACCCCAAATCCGTATTGAATGTACGCTATGCCAATAAGGATATTAAAAAGCAGGTGATCCGGGCTGATCAACTGAACCGCTACATAAAGGATAAGCTGGCCAAATCAAAAGAGGCACCACATAATGACAAAAATCTGGAACAAGAGGCGAAGGCGATTTTATCTATGCATCAAAAGAAAGAGTTTGATTATAGTAAGTATGTAATGGCTGCTGCCAAAACCCCGGCAGAAAAACCGGAAAGAAAAGTAGAAAGTACACCTGCAACTAAAGAGGTAGCAAAACCAAATGAAGTATCAAAAGGTAAAGGCAAAGCGGTGACAAAAACCTTTAATAAAGATTCCAGAACAGAGATAGAGGAGAAGTTAAAAGCTTTTAGGCTACAAAAGAGCCGAGAAGAAAAGATTAAACCATATTACGTATTTAATAATAAGCAGATGGAGGATTTGATTAGTAAAAATCCAAAAGATAAAAAGGCTTTGCTGAAGGTGGATGGTTTTGGGCCGAAGAAGGTTGAGAAGTATGGAAAAGAGATTTTAGGGATTTTGATAACAAACGGTTAAATTAATCTATTGCAAGTTCATCATTACAGAAATTTTACTAAGGAAAGCCTCATTTAAGGTAACCGCAAATTCCGGTTTCTTATAAATGGGGCTTTTAACATGCGAAAAATGTCGAAGGGTTTTTGTTGAGAATTTTGTTAAATTAAAGGGTTTTAAAGTGATTATATAGAACAGTACAGAGGGATGATAAAGTGAAATTTATCATAAATAGGCATGTGATTGAAATTATTGCTATGCTGAAGAATTGGTGTACCGCTTAAAATTTCACAAAGAGCCGCCCCAGTCTGAGACAAAACAAAAGGGAAACATTCAGAAAAAAAAGCCTTATTCAAGGTTTTGGAAAATAAAAGAAACGGAGTTAGATGGTATTAAGAAATATAGTGCAATATTTAAGTATTTTTATGATTATGCTATTAATGATAACGAGAAACCTTCGTAGATTTTCCTATTTGATTAATAATATAGTTGTTGAATACTGAAAAGAAAAGAGTGAAGTGGTCTTTGTTGAATCAGCTACTGTAAAAATAATTAATCTAACATTCATGTTCACAAGATAGTTTTGAATTACTAAAAACCCATCGAAAGCTGGTTTTTTAGGAGATGAAAAATTAAAAAATGGAAAATTCGTAAAATAATAGCTGGAATAAGCAGGAAATCAACCTATACATATAGAATATTTCATGTAGGGACTAATTACTAATTTGGCAAGAGTATTTATAGCTTAAATAGGAATCACGATCGAGTAACCTATTTCATCTTAAAATATCAGGAGGGATAAAATGAATATTGCAGGAAAAATTGTTAATAGCAACCCACTGGCACAGATAATCCAGGAAGACAACTTTGTAGGCTGGGTTTATTCTATGAATTACGATGAAGTTTTAATTATAACTAACGATGCATGGAAAATGAAAGTCAAAGGTATTCCGCAAAACTGTTTTCTAACTGCGGCGACATTCAATCCTCAAGCTCTAGGGGAAATACCAGAATTGGAACGAGAAGTAATGTTGTTTAGGGTGTTAGGGTCCGCAGAACTGCCTCAAAATGATGATATGTTAAAGTTAAAGGTAGATTTTTATCAAAACCAAAAAGAAAAATACCAGACACAACCAGAAAATGACTTTGATGATATAACTAAATCTATGGTTCAATTTAGTGGTCTAAGATGTAGAGTGCTTGGGACATTCTATATTAAAAATAGCGAACTGAATCTTGGAAGTGATTTAGAGTCTTTTACTGCTTCATCAAAGTTGAATGTCCACAAACCTACTGAGGAAGCGCTCAAAACTATTGTTAATCATGTGGATCCTATAAGAAAGAAAAAATCTATTGAGGATGCGAAAGAGTTAGGTTTTGAAAAGCCCATAGACCCTATTAGACTTGGGACTGTACGTTATACTTCAACTGATCGACTGCATAGAAGCACAGAGGAGGATAAAGTTCCATTTTTTGTCCAACCCTCAGACTTTCTTGCAAGGCGTACTGGGGTTTTAGGTATGACAAGAACTGGGAAGTCAAACCTGATAAAACATACTGTATCAGCTGTAAAAAATGTTTCGGATAAAAGCGATGAACCTATTGGACAGCTAATATACGATATCAATGGAGAGTATGCAAATGCGAATATGCAAGATAAAGGTTCTATATCAGAAATTTATAAAAAAGATACAATTCGATATCGCATGGTTGATACTCCAGGTTTTGAAATGTTACAAAATAATTTTTACTATAATATACAAGAAGGTTTCAATTTAATAAGAGAGAAGTTGGAAGAGGATAAAGTAAGTAATGCTGCAGATATTAATGTTTTTAAAGAGGCATCCTTTGATGAACCAGAAGAAAAGAATTCCAGTGAATACAAACGTTGGCAAATAAAAACTGCTGCATATTTGTGTTTGCTTTCGAAGGCAGGTTTTGAAGAACCAGATAATTTCAAAGTGAAATTTACAGCGAATCAAAAAGTACAGAAGGCAGTCTTTGATAAAGCTAATAATGAATTTAGTGATCCTAAATATGGATTCGATCTCGCTACTTGTTCAGACTGGATGCTTGCATTGCGAGAAGCAAACAAAGAAGAAGCGCTACTTAGTTCAAGTGGAAAGCATTGGGTAGATGATGAATTAGCTTCGATAATTAATCTTTTGGCTAGAAAGAACACTTCCGGAAATTTTATTTCTGGTTATAAGCTTATAACACCATATAAAAAATATCACTCTGCAAGACGGAAAGATGAAATTGGAAAAGAAATCTATAATCATCTTAAAAACGGGAAAATTGTTATTCTCGATTTATCTGTTGGTGAAGCGACGCTTAGAGAAAAAATCAGCAAACAGATTGCAAGTGATATATTTAATAAATCGATGAATATATTCATTGAAGGGAAAAATCCTCCTAATATTGTAATTTATGTGGAAGAAGCCCATAACCTCATTGGAAAAGGTATGGACCTCACTGAAACTTGGCCTAGGGTTGCAAAAGAAGGGGCAAAATATAGAATCTCTTTGGTATATGCAACACAGGAGGTTTCATCAATTCATCCAAATATCTTAGCCAACACTGAGAACTGGATTATTTCTCATCTAAACAATATAAGAGAAATAAACGAACTGGCAAAATTTTATGATTTTGAAGACTTTAGTAAATCACTACTCAGAGCTCAAGATGTCGGTTTTGCAAGAGTGAAGACATTGTCAAGTCCTTTCGTCGTTCCGGTTCAGATTGATTTGTTCAATCCTAGTCCGGCCACTACTGAAGAATAGAGGTGACAGGATGCCGTATAAAGGAGAATATGCAAATAAAACTTCCCATTTTAACATTTTAAACAGTAAGGATGTACAGGACTTTATTAGTGATACCAATTATCTAGAAAAGCCTTCTGCGGAAGCGACTGAAAAAATAAGCCAACAGTTTATTCAAATTGAGGGAGCTGAGGAAAGTAAGTTTCCTAATAAAATAGTTTCAGTAGATGGAAGCTATTATGAATCTAGCATAGATCAATTTTTACCGAGTACGAAAGTCGGCTATATAAAAATCGGTTCACTATTAATAGATTTAGATCAATATAGCAACATGGGAGTTGAAGGGACAAAATTTGTGGACCCTTTTAAAGTTGCGAAGATGCAAGACAATAACTCCACAGCTACATTTACCATGCCTAGTGCGAATATAATAAAAAAAGGTAAAGATAGTGTAGTTGATAGTTTTAGGTACTATATAGATAAACATTTACTAGATTGCAGAATGAACGAAAGTGACTATAAAACAAGCTTACGAAGTACCTTGTTTGAACTTGCCACATATCGTCCAGATAGCAAAAACAAAGATCCTAATGTAATAATTTTGCATAAATGCCCAAACTCTGATTGCGATCAGGAGAATATTGAACTAAAAGATATTGAACAAGAACAATTTTGTCCAAATCCAGAATGTGGAATAGAGCTTTATCCCAGCGATGCTTTAAGAATTTGGGAGGAAGTAAAAAACTATCAGAGCAATGGTAGTGCGATTTCTAGGTTTATGATTGTACTGGAGCACTTGATGCCAATATTTCTTATTCGTCATATTAAAAACTATCACAGTGAGAATTCACTTGCTACGCTTCAAAATTTGAGCTTTGTTATTGATGGTCCTCTTGCAATTTTTGGGACAGCAGCTTGGTTGAGTCGAGCGATTATGCAATACCTCTGGAAAATCAATGAGGAGCAATTAAACGCAGGGTTCGGTCCTTTATTATATTTAGGACTACAAAAAACAGGCCAGCTAATGGACTTCATGTACGTAATTAATAACCATGTCGAAGATAACAGATTACTGTTAGTTGATGATGCACTAAGATATAAGTATGTAGCTTTTTCACGAAATCCATCAAAGAGTGGTTTTGGATATGAAACCTACTATGGGCAGGATTTCATGTATAAAAGCAAAACCGGACGATCTTTTGTTTTTTCATTACCTTTTCCTTTTAAAGAAAAAGATGTAACCGGAGAATACAATAAAAATAGACAGAAACTAGAGAATTATAAAACTTTGAATAGTGCGATTTCATTTATTGATCATTTTGAGTGTGACTTATTTGAAAATGCTGTTGTACCTATAGCATTAGCCCATCGATACACAGCAATAAGTCTAAAGCCAGGCGCGCAAGCTTTAGATATATTGACTAAAAACATGGTGAGTGAGACTATACAGAATGGATCATAAGATTAGTTCTTGCAACCTTTAGGAATTCACGAGATAATGTAACAGAGAACTATAAATGAGGTGATATTGTGGCTGATTATTCTCCCTTGAGATATCCTGGAGGAAAAGCGAAATTATACAAAGAAATTAAACAGATAATTACCGACAATAATTTAGAAGGCTGCACATATGTAGAGCCTTTTGCAGGGGGGGCCGGATTGGCCTTGAACTTGCTGATTCGTGGTGATGTTGGTGAAATCATTTTAAACGATTATGATAGGTCTATTTATGCTTTTTGGTATAGTTGTCTGCACCATACTCAAGAACTTATTAATAGAATTAATGATACTGAGGTCACTATACCCAACTGGGTGCTACAAAAGAAAGTTCAAGAAAACAAAGAGCAATCGACATTGTTAGATCTGGGATTCTCTACCTTTTTTTTGAATCGAGTCAATCGATCTGGAATAATTAAAGGAGGAGTAATAGGAGGGATTGAACAAAAAGGTCAGTATAAAATAGATTGTCGATTTAATAAAACTAATTTAGTGCAGAGAATAGAAAAAATTGCAGAACACAGAAACAGAATTGAAATATATAACCTTGATGGTGTAGATTTTATCAATAAGAAGGTAAGAAGCTTAGCTGAACACAGTTTGACCTTTTTTGATCCTCCTTATTATAAAAAAGCCGAAGGGCTATACACAAACTTTTATATTCATGAGGATCATGTTGAACTTAAAAATGCTATTCAAAAAAATGTGAGTTCACCATATTTAATAACCTATGATAACCAAGAAGAAATCGTAGAAATCTATAGCGATATGATCATGAAGGAATATGATATTACCTACTGTGCAAGTATTAAAAGGAGCGAGAAAGAAGTCATGATTTATCATGGTTTAGAAATGCAAACCGATAATTAGACCATAGACTGGAAAATAGAAGAGGTGTTTTATATGACAGAATACGCACCGGGAATGCGCGTGCTAATAAGAGATGAAGAATGGATGATTAAAAAAGTTGAAATAAATAGTCTGGAACAAAAAACATTACACTGTATTGGAATTTCTTCATTGGTAAAGGATCACCAAGCATTTTTTCTAACTGATTTAGAGGAAATTGAAACTGTAGATCCAGCGAATATTCATTTAATTGAAGATGAATCCCCCAATTTTAAACGAACAAAGCTATTTATTGAAAGTCAGTGGAGAAAAAAGACCCCCACTGACACTGCTCTTCATGTTGGACATAAAGCAGCGATGGATGTAATGGAATTTCAGCTAGAACCTGCACAAATTGCTTTGGAAAAAACCAGACAAAGAATACTAATTGCTGATACTGTTGGTCTAGGAAAAACTTTAGAAGCAGGAATATTGATGTCTGAGCTAATAGCTCGGGGAAAAGGAAAAAGAATTCTTGTTGTTACCGTAAAAAGTATGATGAAACAATTTCAAAAAGAAATGTGGAATCGATTTACGATTCCACTTATTCGTCTAGATTCAGATAAAATTCAAAAAGTACGAGCCGAACTTCCATCAAACTACAATCCATTTTTCTATTATGATAAAACAATTGTCTCAATTGATACAATCAAGCGAGATGTTGAATACCGGACTCATTTAGAAAATGCCTGGTGGGATATCATAGTTATTGATGAAGCCCATAATGTAGCACAAAGAGGAAAGAAACAGGCACAACGTTCGAAATTGGCTCAGCTTTTATCGAAAAGATCGGATACGTTGATTATGCTGTCTGCCACACCCCACGATGGCAAATCGGAGAGCTTTGCTTCATTGATGAATATGCTTGATCCAACAGCTATAGCGAACCCCAGTGATTACGGTCAAGATGATATTAAAGGACTTTGTGTGCGTAGATTTAAGAATGATGTTAAAGATCAAGTGCAGGGGTCTTTCCAGGAGAGAGAAATTAGTATTGAAAAGGTAGATGCAACTAATAGAGAAGAAGAGGCTTTTGATGTTTTTGCTGAACTAAAGTTAGAAATGGATATGAACAAACATCGTATAGGTGGCCAGCTCTTTAAAACAAGTCTTGAAAAGTCCATGTTTTCCAGTCCTTCTGCATGCATCAAGAGTATTGAAGAACGACTTAAAAAACTGAGAAAACGATATAAATCAGAAGACATAAAAGATATTGAACAGCTAGAAATGTTGAGAGATAAACTTCAAGCAATCACTCCAAAAGACTTCTCTCGGTATCAAACCCTATTACAACTAATTCATAGTAAAGAATATGGATGGAATGGAAAAGTCTCTAATGATAGAATTGTAATTTTTACCGAGCGGATTGAAACCATGCGATATTTAGTTGAACATCTACGAGAAGATCTAAAGCTAAATAAAGATGCAGTTCAAGAACTTTATGGTGGAATGAAAGATAGCGAACAGCAAAAAATTGTTGAAGATTTCGGAAGAGAAAGCTCGAACATTCGTATTCTTGTGGCTTCCGATGTGGCATCGGAAGGAATTAACCTGCACTATCTTAGTCATAGGCTTATACATTTTGATATTCCGTGGTCTTTAATGGTGTTTCAACAAAGGAATGGAAGAATCGATCGGTATGGCCAAAATGAAAAACCTGATATCCGGTATTTTTTGATCAACAGTAAAAATGAAAAAATCAAAGGGGATCTAAGAATTATAAGGATCTTACTTGAGAAAGAAGAGCAGGCTTATAAAAATATTGGCGACCCTACTGTCCTTTTCGGCAAATTTGACGTACAAGAAGAAGAACTTGTAACAGCAGAGGCAATAGAAAATGAAATAGGCCCAGAGGCATTTAATAGACAAATAGAAACAACACAAGAGGAATTTGACCCCTTGGAATTACTGATGAAGGGTGCTAGCGATGATAATAAACATGTTGAGAAAAAATTCGACGCAACCCTATATAGCGATTTAGATTATTTAAACGCTTCTTTTGATTACTTCACCCAAAGCGAAGAATATAGAATAAACGATCTCAAAACCGTGGAAGGTGTGGAATTAAAGGTGACACAAGACTTGTCTCGTCGGTTACAAGCTTTAATGCCTGAAGAAGCCCTACCTGAGAAGGGAAATATACGATTAAGTCCTAATAAAGAGTTCTGTATGGAAGAGATGACACGGAGTCTGCAAAATCAAATGTCTGAGAATGCATGGCCACAAACACAATATCTTTGGGAACTTCATCCGATTTTCCAGTGGATCAATGACAAAAGTGGTTTATTGTTTGAAAGAAATGAAGCTCCCATGATCGGTATTAAAGATCTGTTAGCAACGAATGAATATATTTATATTATCTCAGGTACAATCCCCAATAGAAAATCAACTCCGGTTGTTGACGAATGGTTCGGACTTCAGTTTAATAATGGCGAATTTACACAATCTCTAAATATGGAGGAAGTGAAACGAAAAACCAGAATTACGGGAAAAAACAACTTGCCAAATCATAATAATATTACACAAGTGCAAAAGAACAAGGCCGAGGCTTTACTTCCTAAGGCTGTAGCAAAAGCAAAAGAAGAATTAAATAATCATTACCATCGTTACAAAAATGAAATAGATCCATTAATCACTGTTGAATTAGACAAGCTCGCTGAGCTTGAAGAGAAACATAAAAGCTACCAGCTTTCGTTTGTTGATAACGAGCGTAAAAAAAGCGAAAAGGAACGAATGGTTGAAGAAACCTTTAATGAGTTTGAAGAATGGGTTACTGATACATTAGAAATAGAAGATAATCCCTATTTACGGATTATAGCAGTAATTACGGGGGTGGAATAACATGAAGGTTGATACTACAGGGATCAATAACTATAACGAATACTATACAAATCATTATTTTGCCACAACCTTTGGCGAAAACGCAAAAGATCAGATTAGTAAATGGAGGGAAGAAGCGAAGGAAGTAGAAGAGACACGTACTCCTTGGGCATTGATTAGAGAGTGCAGTAGACAATACAGTACTCTGCATGAAAAGTATTACCGTACAAGAGGGAAACAAGCATATCCAATGATTCAGGAAATGGCAGACTGTTATTTGAATGCTTTGGGTTTTGGGAATGCTAATCCATTGGAAGTAGAGGTTGCTGAAAACCTGACAGTCCCGGTATACTTGGAAATTAAAAAAACCAACGGAGCACCACTTCTCTGGGTGGTTCTTGGACATTCTGAAGAAACTGATGACAATATCATGCAAGGAAACAGCTTTTTACCTACTGCAGAGGATCAAGACAATGGGAGTCATAAATTATTTGACAACTTGAATAACGAGGAACTTGCTACTAAAGCTCTTTTTGTTAGTGATGAACCGCCAAGATGGGTAATTTTTGTTGGTATGAATCAAATCGCTTTAATAGATCGAAATAAATGGAATGAAAAGCGTTATATACATTTCGATTTAGCTGAAATATTTGGAAGACGAGAAGAAACTACACTTCAGGCAATGGCAGTATTACTCCATAAGGATACACTTTGTCCAGAAGAAGGTATTCCGTTACATGATGAATTGGATGAGGTGTCTCATAAAAATGCTGCCGGGGTTTCGAAGGATTTAAAATATGCATTAAGAGAATCTATTGAGTTATTAGGTAATGAGATTCTTTATGATATGAAATTTAGACAGGGTATTGATATAGAGAAGCACCCTGTAGATCCTACTGAACTTAGCACACAATGTTTACGATACATGTATAGAATGCTTTTTGTACTTTTTATTGAATCAAGACCGGAACTGGGATATGCACCTATGAAAGCACAAACTTATGTACAAGGTTATTCCTTAGAAGGTCTTAGAGATATTGCTGACAATGTCCGGGAAGAAATTGAGGAAGTGGGTAATGGGTATTATTTAGATCATACGTTAAGTAAACTCTTTGAACTAATTTATAACGGTTATCCAAAAACAGAAGAAGAGTTAAATAAACTTTTAGGGAATGATTCATTGCATGATGTTTTTATCATTGAACCATTAAAAGCGCATATATTTGATCGCGAGTTTACACCTTTAATCTCTAACGCTAAATTAAGAAACAAAGTTATGTTGAGGATAATTACCTTAATGAGTATTGCTCGGCCAAAAGGCAAAAAAAACGAAAGGAAAGGAAGGATTTCCTATTCCGCCCTCGGCATTAACCAAATGGGAGCGGTGTATGAGTCTTTACTTTCTTATAGAGGATTCATTGCCGAAGAAGATCTATATGAAGTTAAAAGAGCCAAAGATAAATTTGATGAGTTGGACGTTGGTTACTTTGTGACTGAAAATGAGCTGAATAATTATACTGAAGAAGAACGAGTGAGATATGAAAAAGGGGAAAATAAAGGGAAACTACGAAAATATGATAAAGGGTCATTTATTTATCGTCTTGCAGGGAGAGAGCGAGAAAAATCCGCCTCCTATTATACTCCGGAAGTCTTAACAAAGTCCTTAGTAAAGTATGCCCTAAAAGAGCTATTAGAGGATAAATCTGCAGATGAAATAATAGAGCTGACAATTTGCGAGCCAGCCATGGGAAGCGCAGCGTTCCTAAATGAAGCGATTAACCAGCTTGCGGAAGCTTATCTTAATAAAAAACAAGAAGAAACGGGTGTTTCGATTTCTTATGAAGATCGCTTTAAAGAACTGCAAAAAGTAAAGATGTATATTGCCGATAGAAATACATTTGGAATTGATCTCAACCCTATCGCAGTAGAATTGGCGGAGGTTTCTTTATGGCTTAATACTATTTATGAAGGTGGATATGTGCCATGGTTTGGTATGCAACTAGTCAACGGTAATTCTTTAATTGGTGCTAGAAAACAGGTCTACAGGATCGAACAGTTGGAAACTGCTAAAGGTCCAACAAAATGGTACATGAATGAACCAGAACGAGTCAAACCAGGGAAAAATCGCATGCCTAAAAAGCAAGTATACCACTTTCTTACTGGAGACCCTGGGATGGCAAATTATAAAGATAAGGTTATTAAATCCTTAGAGCCAGAAAAAATCAAACAGATGGATAAGTGGAATAAAACATTTACAAAACCACATTCTGAGGATGAAATACAGTCATTACTAAGGCTTTCAAGGATTATTGATGATTTATGGCATAAACAAGTAGAGCTTAGGAGAAGTATCAAAGAGCAAACAACGGATCCCTTATCAATTTTTGGATATGAAGAAGATAGGGACATCTCAAAAACTACCATAAGAGAAAAAGATCGTATTTTTAAAGAAATGTATAAATCCGAAAAAATGAGTAATGCCGGTCCTTATGCAAGGTTAAAATTTGCAATGGATTACTGGTGCGCTTTATGGTTCTGGCCAATTGACCAAGCAGACGAATTACCTTCGAGAAGTGAATTTTTATACGATATGTCGTTAATCCTAGAAGGGGGAATTGTTTCAGTTTCAAAGACTCCTATGCTAGGACAAATATCATTTCTAGAAACTGAAAATGAAAAACTAGCAGAACACATATCAAAAGTGTATGGAGACTTACCGGAAGTTGATTTAGAAGCACTTTGTAAAAATAGTAGAAGACTTAGGTTAGTTAAAGAGATAGCAGAGCAGAATAAGTTTATGCACTGGGAGCTGGAATTTGCGGATATTTTCGAAGTTAATGGAGGATTTGATCTAATTCTTGGTAACCCACCGTGGATAAAAATTGAGTGGAATGAAAAAAACATTTTATCAGATTTCAATCCATCTTTTATTATTAGAAATACTTCAGCAACTGCGGCATCAAAGTTACGAGAGATTGAACTAAAAAGTGATGAAGCATACAAATTATATTTAAATGAGTATAACCATGCAAGTGGCTTACAAACTTATTTGAATCAAATACAAAATTATTCCGAATTGGAAGGATTAAAAACCAATCTATATAAATGTTTCTTACCATTGGGCTGGAATTATAGTTGTAAAAATGGAATTGTGGCCTATCTGCATCCAGAAGGTGTATACACAGAATCAAAAGGTGGAAAGTTGCGTTCATTAATGTTTACTAGGTTGAGAAAACATTTTCAGTTTCAAAATCAAAAAAACTATTTCGAAATTGGTCATCGTGAACGTTATAGTATCAATATTTATGGCGACGAGAAACGCATTGAATTTGAGACTATTGCCAATTTAATTGAAGTTAAAACTATTGATAAATGTTATGAATTGAACAGTACAGAGGGCCAAGTACCTGGAATAAAAGATAACGATGGGAATTGGAGTGTTGATGGGCATAACGATAGAATGATAAAGATAACCAAAAATGAACTTATGGTTTTTTCGGAATTATTTGACGGAAATAATCATTATCTATTTGCCAGATTACCAGCAGTACATGCGGTACAACTAATTAAGGTATTCGATACTATAGC
The DNA here is from genome assembly GCF_009910325.1 of Isachenkonia alkalipeptolytica. Lineage (NCBI taxonomy): Bacteria > Bacillati > Bacillota > Clostridia > Eubacteriales > Clostridiaceae > Isachenkonia > Isachenkonia alkalipeptolytica. Next base: position 38,252 of record NZ_SUMG01000006.1, on the reverse strand, counting down.
TAATTATTCACTCAAGTTAAATAAAGATACAGAAAATGTATTTAGCACCCAAATGTGGCAAGAAACAGGTGATCAAAAATCAGGCTTAATTGAACGTAAAACGGTGTTTCCTGAAGGACTTTATCAGATGATATACTCTGGACCACACATAGGTGTTTCAAATCCGTTGTATAAAACACCAAGACGTATATCAGAAAAAAAAGGTGATTATGAATCAATAGATATAGATTATATTGATGAACTGTATTGTCAAAGAACCAACTATGTACCAGGTATAAGTAAAAATGAATTTTTTGATCATTCTCCAAGAACAAACTGGGGTACCAACTATCTCAATGAATATAAGGTAATAATGAGAAGAAGATTGAATCTTAGTGGTGAAAGAACTTTAATTCCAGCAATAGTTGCACCACAGACTAGTCATATTCATACTATCACAGGCTTAAGTTTTAAAAATAATGATAACCTATTATTATTCACTGGCCTATTATCTTCAATAGTATATGATGCCATCATTAAAAACATAGGTAAGGAGGACGTTTACTTTGAAACACTTAAAAACCTTCCAATTTTAAAATTAGACTATATTGCAAAGCGGATTATAATTAGATCAAGATTGCTGAACTGCTTAAATAAAGCATATTCAACTTTATGGGATGAATCGATGGATAACTTGCCAGAAAAAGATGAATGGTCCAAAAAAGATAATAGACTTAAGAGCCATTTTTTTAGTAATGTTAAAAATAAGTGGCAAAAAAAGAACACCTTAACTTCAGATTTTGAACGAAGGCAAGCACTAATTGAGATTGATGTTTTAACGTCAATAGGATTAGGATTAAGACTTGATCAATTGACCAACGTTTATCGTATACAATTCCCAGTCTTACAAGATAATGAGGCAAATACTTGGTATGACAAAAATGGAAGAATTGTCTTTACCACAAATAGAGCATTAACAAACGTAGGTTTACCAAGGTCGGTATGGGAAAAAATAAAAGAAGCAGAGAGTGGAACTTTCACTAAAACATATTTGGATGATACAATGCCCGGAGGGCCTGTAGAAAGAAGCATAGAATATGTTGCCCCATTTGATCGTTGTGATCGAGAAAAAGACTATGAAACCGCATGGAGATTCTTCGAAGAAAAATACAATGAATAATTAAAGGAGTGTAATGGATGTTACCATCAACCCTGGCTAGTCAGCTAAAACAAGGACTTTCTGATTACATTGAAACAACTTTTTTAATGACAAATCCTACATTTTTAGGTTCACTGAAAAAGCTGGTGGAGACAAAAGGCGCAGTTTTTCATGAACCCTATATTTCAGTAAAACTCCCCTTCCGTGTGGCCGATGAAATACCAGATTATTTTGAGGCTATAAATCAAAAATACAAACCTTATAATCACCAACTGAAAGCGTTTCAAAGGTTAACCGGGGAAGATGGGAAGTCTACCTTAGTTGCTACAGGGACAGGATCGGGTAAAACAGAATGTTTTCTTTATCCGATCCTAGAATACTGCTACAAGCATCGTGGAGAAAGTGGTATCAAAGCACTGATAATATATCCTATGAATGCACTAGCCTCGGATCAAGCTAAGCGTATAGCCGAACTGATTAATGAGAATCCAAAATTAAAAGGTAATGTCACTGCAGGTATGTATGTAGGTGGCAGTGAAGAACACCCTAAAAGAATTATGGGCAAAGATTCTGTAATAACCGATCATGAGACCTTGTTAAATGCCCCTCCTGATATTCTATTGACCAATTACAAAATGCTCGATTATCTCTTGGTGAGACCGAAAGATGCAAATTTATGGTCAGAGAACGATCCAGAAACTCTTAAATATATAGCTGTCGATGAGCTTCACACTTTTGATGGTGCTCAGGGTACCGATTTAGCATGCTTATTAAGACGATTAAAATCTAGGCTTTATACCCCTGCAGGTCATCTTTGCTGTATTGGTACTTCAGCAACCATGGGATCTGAAGAAAATGCAAAGCATATATCAAGATATGCAAGTAATGTTTTTGGCGAATCTTTCGATGAAGATGCGGTAGTTATCGAAGACCGTCAATCGGCAGTCGACTTTTTTGCAGAATTCGAGGTTAAGGACTTTACATTCCCTTCTAAAAATAGATTACAAGAATTAAAAGACACTATCGAAGACGGAGATGAGAGTGAATATTTAAGGCTTGCTACAGAGCTATGGTTTGATGATAATTTTGACAAATCAAATATAATGACACCCAATACTAGGCTAGAAATTGGGCGTCGACTGATGGAACATAGTTTTATGAGAAGCTTAACAACGCTTACCGATAACCAATATATTCAAACAGAAACAATTTATAAGGAACTATATATAAGCCATCCGGAATTGGATGATATAAAAAATCATCCGGAATTTCTTGATGCTTTTTTTGCTTTGATTTCCCATGCTAGAACCGGCAATGAGTTAAATCTCTGTCCATTTTTGACAGTGCAAGTGCAACTGTGGATGCGAGAACTCCGGAGATTGTTGGCTAAAGTAACAACGGATGATATTGAATATGCCATTGCCTCTGATCTTAACGAACAACAGGCAAAAAATTACCTTCCTGTGGTTAATTGTCGTGATTGTGGTGAAACAGGTTGGGTCTCGATTGCAAACGAAAGAGGTAATTTGACACTAAAGAATCTGAATGTTTTTTACAATTTATATTTTAAACAAGATGACAATATTACAATGGTTTTTCCCCATAAGTATGATGGGACTAAACATAAGTTTTTGGAAGCCTCTCTATGTCCAGAGTGTCTTCAACTGGAGGTAGGACCTGAGAAAAATCATGTTTGTAATGAAGGTGGAGAAAAGTTATTAGATGTGATTATCCCTTCAAAACTAGAGACAAGCGGATCGAAAAATAGAAAACAATATGTATGTCCTTTTTGTAGTAGCAAAAGAGGTTTATCCATCATTGGACTTAGAAGTGCGACTGCTATTAGTGCAAGTGTTTCACAAATGTTTGCATCCAGATTTAATGATGATAAAAAAACCTTGGCGTTTTCAGATAATGTTCAGGATGCAGCCCATCGTGCAGGATTTTTCAATTCTAGGACCTGGAGATTTGGACTTAGAAGTGCAATACAAAGATTTGCCATTTTTAAAGGTAAAGGTTTAAACTTGGAAGATTTCTCGAAAGGATTTATTAATTACTGGTATTCACAATTAACAAAGGAAGAGTTTGTTAGCTATTTTATTGCCCCGAACATGACTTGGAAAACAACTTATGAAAACATGTTAGTTAATGGGAAGCTCACTCAAAATGAAAATAGCAAAAAACTGATTAGGGAAATTGAAAGGCGACTTAACTATGAAATTATGTTGGAGTATGGGTCTGCGAGTCAAATCGGTCGTACCTTGGAAAAATCGAGATGTTCTACAATTATTTTTAATAACGAGATGGTTACTAAGGTTAGTAAAAATATTCAAACGAGGGCTATTAATGAACTTGCGGCACTTAATAATTCAGAACTGAAGGTATTTATGAAGATGGTTGTCGGATTTTTAAATCTTGTTAGACGAAATGGTGCTTTTAACGATACATCATTCTATAGCTACACGCAGGAGAATGGCAGGCCATATTTGCTTTCACATGACTACACAAAATGGACACCAGGGTTACAGGCCGGAAGGAATACACCAACCTTTCTTATCAAAGATGAAGGTTATTTCAAAAACACGTACTACTTTGATAAGGCAACCGATCGAAAATATACTGATTGGATCCATTCATGTATAGAAGAGGAATTTGTAAGAGAAGATGTATTCGACGGTATGGCGATGATTATCTTTTCAGAACTTATTAAAGAGAACGTACTGACTACCTTGCCTTCAAAAAATTCTGATCAAATATGGGGTCTCAATAAAGAAGAACTATTTATTACTACGGAAGTGAAGGAGCTAAGTTGTAATACTTGTGGAAACATAGTAAATGTTGGAGAAGAAAACCTTTCATATTGGATCAATGCACCCTGCTGGCTCACAAAATGTGGAGGACGTTTAGAAGAGGTTGAGTTAAACTCAATGAACTATTATCACAAACTTTATAACAATGCCGACCTAGAAAGAGTAATTGCTAAAGAGCATACTGGATTGTTAGAGCGTGATGATAGAGAAGCTTTAGAAGAGGACTTTAAACGAAGCAAAAAAGATAGTTTTCCATGGGATCCAAATCTACTTTCGTGTACACCGACACTAGAGATGGGAATTGATATTGGAGATCTTTCAACTGTTGTACTTTGTAGTGTGCCGCCAGGCCAAGCGCAGTTCATGCAAAGAACTGGCCGTGCGGGAAGAAAAGATGGTAACGCTCTTACATTGGCAGTAGCCAACGCAAAACCTCATGATTTGTATTACTATGCTGAACCAGAGGAAATGTTATCGGGGGCAATTATACCACCAAAAGTTTTTTTACGGGCATCAGCAGTTCTTGAACGACAATTTGTAGCCTATTGTCTTGATAGCTGGATCAAAAAAGGAATTGATGAGCAGGCGATTCCGAAAAAAATAAGTGTTTGTTTGAGTAATCTTTCGAAAAAATCGAATACAGTTTTCCCATTCAACTTTTTAAATTATATACAAAACAACCTTTCAAAACTTGTTAGGACTTTTACAGAGCTTTTTCGAGAAGGAGAGCTGGATGCAGATGCAATAAATGAGATAAAAGTCTTCGTTGAGGGAGATAGCAAGAATGAAAGTCCTATGCACTTAAAAATTCTAGATGCTTTTGAACAATTAAAAAAGCATAGGGATTCTATAAGAAACAATGTAAAAGAATTAGGAAAACTTATAAAAGAATTGGAAGGAAAACCAAAGGATTCATCTTATGAAGATGAATTAAAAGATCTAAAGAGTGAAAGACGCGCACTAAGTGGCATAGTTAAGGATATTAATAATAAGAATATCTTTAATTTTCTTTCTGATGAAGGTTTGCTACCTAACTATGCTTTCCCTGAGGCAGGCATAATTTTAAAAGCGATTTTATACCGAAAAGAAGAAGACGATCAGCCTAAAATGGTAAGGGGAAAAAGAAAGTACCAGAAACTGATTCACGAATACAATCGATCTGCTTCATCTGCGATTAGTGAATTTGCACCCCATAATAGTTTCTATGTGGATGGAAGGAAACTTAAGATCGATCAAATCGATTTAAATTCATCTAAGACTGCAAAATGGAGGCTTTGTCCTAATTGTTCTCATGCGGATATCGAAGGATATGGAGTGAGCAAGGCATCGTGCCCCCGTTGTGGATCCCTTGGATGGGCTGATGGTGGACAAGTAAGGAGTATGTTGAAAGTACAAATGGTATATTCTAATACAGACTATACAAAATCCTTAATAGATGACGAAAGCGATGATCGGCAAAATATTTTTTATATGAAGCAAATGTTAGTTGATGTTGATGAAGAAAATGATGTTATTAAAGCGTTTAGAATGGATAATGAAGAGTTTCCTTTTGGTTATGAATTTGTAAAGAAAGCAAAAATGAGAGAAATTAACTTTGGTGAGGCTGATACTTTTGGTGAGAAACTTACCGTGTCTGGAGTTGAAGATGTTCGTAAAGGTTTTACAATTTGCAAGCATTGTGGAAAAGTTCAGCAGGAAAATGGTAAGGCCAACCATACATTTAGTTGCAAGGCTAGAAATCAAGATGCTTCCTTAGAAAACCCTTTTGAGGAATGCCTGTTTCTATATCGTGAATTTGAGACTGAAGCTTTACGCTTGTTAGTACCAGCAACAACAATGGATACATCTAATATCCGACAAGAATCATTCACAGCTGCTTTTATGCTTGGGATGAGAGAATACTTTGGGAATGTAGATCATTTAAGAGCCACAATAAGTGAAGTGCCCGTTGACGAGGGTGCCTATCGAAAACAGTACCTTGTAATTTATGATTCTGTGCCTGGAGGCACCGGTTATCTAAAGCAATTACTGCAAAATGAAAATGCATTAGTAGATATTTTTGAGAATGCACTAGATGTACTGGAAAGTTGTTCATGCAAAGAGGATATTCAAAAAGATGGGTGTTATCATTGCATTTATGCTTATCAACAAAGTCAAAAGATTGGTGTGATTTCAAGACGTGTCGCAGTTAACCTCCTTAACTTCATATTAAGTGGGCAGAAGAATATTGAAGAAATAACTAATTTAGGAAATATAAAAATCAATTCACTTTTTGAAAGTGAACTTGAATTACGATTTGTTGAAGCATTAAGAAGAAAAACTGAAACTAATCGGAGTGTAAAAGTTGATAAGACCCTTGTTAATAATAAAGAAGGGTATCAAGTATCGATTAATGGATTTTTATGGGTAGTAGAACCTCAGGTGAAATTGGATAGTGCAGACAATGTATCCGTCACTTCAAAGCCTGATTTTGTTATACGTCCACTTAGAAAATCTTCAAATCATCGACCGATTGCTATTTTTATGGATGGATTTCTATATCACAAGGATCGAGTTGCTGATGATACTCTCAAGAGAGAAGCAATAAGACGGTGTGGAGATTATCGTGTTTGGACTTTAACGTGGAAAGATATCCATGAAATTATTAATCCATCAGGTAATGAAATAACACCAACCTTAAGATATGAAGAGATGCCTTCAGGAAGTCAAATGTTCATACGTACCTTGGAAAGTGAAGGTTTTGGAAATATGAAATTAGGTTTCGGTAGTTCCTTTGAGATATTAATGCAATACCTTGAAGCAGATAAAGGAGAAAAGATGTTGTCGGCTTATGCAAAAGCATTTTCATGGTCGGTACTAGATATGAGTAACATCTCGAAGGAATTAATGTTTAATGAATGGAGGCAAAAACTCTCACCTCTATTAGAGTATACATCTGATAATATAGAATCATTTCCTTTTAGAAAAACGATTTTTAGTTTGTGGCACCCACGTGGTAAAAGTTCTCATATGTTAGTAGTAGCAGGGGTGAATACCGAAGCTATAACAAAAAACAAAAGGCAAGAAGTAACGATTTATGCTATTTTAGAGGATCAAAAGGAATTTAGAAGTGATCGGTATGAGGCTGACTGGAATGGTTTCTGGCACTTTTATAATGTGATGCAGTTTTTAGACACTTTCATGGCATTTACAGAGACTGGTTTGCAACAGGATATATATAATGAACTGGAGATCACTGATTATGCTGAAATCGAATCAGCACAGTTTAGCCTAAGCGCTAATGCAGAGGAATGGGAATTAGTCAAAGAACAAATTCTTGATGAAGAGATTATTATTATTTTAGTAGATTCCTTAATAAAAAATAATATGGAGCCACCTTCATCAGTGGGATTTGAACTTGAAAATGAGAATTCAAAGATCATAGCTCAAGCAGAATTAGCATGGGAAGAGCGTAAGATAGCGATATTGTTACCAGAACAAAACGAATATAAACCCGTATTTGAAAAATTAGGTTGGAAAGCTTTTGATATCCAAAATTTAAAACCGTCTGATCTGAATAAGGGAGGTAAATAAAATGGCACAAACAACGATAGCAATTTCTTCGGATTTTTTGACCGCTTTTTCTAAATTACCACGTAAAGCTCAAGGTAAAGTTACCGAGTTCATGAACAAGTTTAGAAATAATCCCAGATCTTCTGGTATTAATTTTGAAAAAATCCATGATGCCATGGACAACAAGATTCATTCAGTTCGAATCGATGACACCTATCGTGGTATTGTAGCTCGTCAAAAAGAAACAGGTGTATATCTTCTGCTCTGGGTGGACCACCATGATGACGCATATGATTGGGCAAGACGGAAAAAGTGTGAGATAAATAGACATACAGGAAATGTTCAAGTCTATGATGTTGAGTACTCTACAGTAGAAGAAAAAAAACCTGCACCTGAAACTGGATTATTTATACATGTGAAGGAAAATGATCTGTTAGAGTTGGGAGTCCCTTCTGAACAGATTGAAATGGTAAAAAGAATTGAAACACCAGAAGAGTTATATGATTTAGCTTCAAAGATTCCTGAAGATGCTTTTGAAGGGCTTGAATGGATTGTAAATGGTTTTCCTGTACAAGAAGTAATTGATTTGATGAGTGTTGAAAGGAAAGAGGAAAAAACTCAAGACTTTACGGAAGCTTTACAGAAGCCACGTTCACAAAAATCCTTTGTGATTGTGGAGGGTGAAGAAGAGTTAAGAGAGATTATGGCAGCGCCGCTTGAAAAATGGCGTGTATTTCTTCACCCTACCCAACGGGCAGTCGTAGAAAGAGAGTTTAATGGACCTGCAAGAGTACTTGGTGGTGCAGGGACGGGTAAAACTGTTGTCGCTATGCATCGCGCTAAATGGTTAGCGAGTCAAATGAAAGAGAAGCAAAAAATACTTTTCACTACTTTCACTGCTAACCTTGCGGATGATATAAAAAATAATTTACGATCGATTTGCAAGCCTAGTGAACAGAAGCGTATAGAAGTTGTGCATCTTGATGGATGGGTTACACGCTTTCTAAGAGAACAGGATTATGACTACACCATAGTTTATGACGACAAGCTTGCTGAAATTTGGCAAGAAGCAATCGACACAGCTGTTATAGATGTAGATCTCTCACCAGAATTTTTTGCTGAAGAGTGGTCTAAAGTAGTGAATGCACAAGAAGCATATACAAAATCGCAATACTTGAAAGCTTCACGCGTTGGTAGAGGTACGCGTTTAGATAGAAAAAAACGTATGGAAGTCTGGAAAGTTTTTGAAGAGTATCAAAACCTAATGAAAGAAAATCGATATAGAGACATTGAGACTGCAATGCACGAATGTAGAAAAATACTAGAAAGGACTCCTGAAAGAATGAAATACCAGTCAATTATTGTTGATGAAGGTCAGGATTTCGGTATGCCTGCTTATCGGTTACTAAGAGCACTAGCTGGTAAAGAGCATCAGAATGACCTCTTTATTGTAGGTGATGCTCACCAAAGGATCTATAAAAACAAACCTGTATTATCAAGAGCCGGTATTAATATTCGCGGCCGAAGTAGCTATTTGAAAATCAACTATCGAACAACTGAAGAAATTAGAAAGTTTGCATTTGGAATGCTGAAGGGAATCGAATTTGATGATCTTGATGAAGGTAATGATGATGGCCGGACTTATCAGTCATTGACCCATGGAGAACTGCCTGTCGTTAAAAACTTTAAAGATGCAAGGGAAGAGATTGACTTTTTAACATCAAAACTAAAGGAACTTACCGAAAGTGGTGTAGATTTAAGGAATATTTGTATTGTCGCACGAACCCATAAATTACTAAAGGATTATATTGGAGAATTAAATAATGCAGGCTTCAGGACATACGAAATAAAAAGGTCGAAGATTGATGATCGAGCATTAGAAGGTGTTCGAGTGGCAACAATGCATAGAGTTAAAGGTTTGGAATTTCAGCAAGTTTTTGTAGTTGCCGCTAACAACCGAATCATTCCTTTAACAGCTGCGATTGATCAAGAGGATCCTGTTGCAAGAGAAGATGCAAGAACTGCTGAAAAGTGTTTGCTTTATGTTGCATTGACCAGAGCTCAAGAGGCGACTTATATAACGAGTTATGGGACAGCTTCGGAGTTTTTGTAAATAAAATTTTAATAATGAATGAAGTTTCTGGGATATTAAAAGAACAATAGGAGTTACTAATACTCATATAACTGAAGAAAATATTTGTATAATTCTATTAGAGAAAGCGAAGGGGTACTCCGTAAAATAGAATCACAATTTTTATACGGAAGAATATTCTAAAAAAGTTATTGACACTTTGACACAAAGACATAGAACGAATTTACTTATCCAATGTTCTACAACACTAGCAGAGTAGAAAGTCATTGAAAGCATTGAGAATTTATGTAACGTTTTATTTTTCAAGAACTAAATTAGTTATAATTACAATTGGAGGTTTATTATATGTTTAAGTATGTCAGCTCTATTAAGTTTAATGGCTTTCGTATATTTGAGTCAGGAGAAATTAAGCTCGGTAAGATGATTACGGCTATTGCTGGGAAAAATGCTGTAGGCAAATCTACTATTTTGGGGATGCTTGGAAACTCTGTGCAGCTGGAAAAGACAAATGATTTAACAAAAAGACAATTCAAGACAGACTTCAGTGATATATTCAAAGGATCTAGTAAATTTGACAAATCTGGATCAGATAAATTTTCAGTCTACTTTAGTAATAAAGAAAATGATGAATATATTGATTACAGAGACTTTAGAATTGCTTGGCAGCAAAACGAAACTCGCTTTCGAGTAATCCCCAAAAAAGAGTTAAAGAATGATAAAGTAACTGAAGCAAAAGTTAAACATCCGGTAATATACTTAGGTTTAAGTCGTCTGTACCCTATTGGCGAAGCAAAGGATGAGGATATACAAGCAAAAGAAAGTACATTCCAAAATGAAGATGAGAAGCAATGGTTTTGGGAGAATTATAAAAAAATATTAACTTTAATAGGAAAACATGATTTTGAAAACTTAAAATCCGTAAATTACTCAAAGGCTTCCAAAAATGGAACAGGTATAAACACGTCCAGTTATGATTATTTGACTAATTCAGCGGGACAAGATAATCTTGGTCAAATTCTACTTACTGTATTAGCCTTTGCTCGATTAAAGGAGATGCTTAGAGAAGAATACGAGGGAGGCTTGGTTCTTATTGATGAAATAGATGCCACCCTTCATCCACTTGCGCAATTAAAATTATTAGATTTTATGAGCGAACAAGCTAGAAAATTAAATCTACAGTTTGTTTTCACAACTCATAGCCTTTCTTTGTTAGAGACAATTAGTGAAAAAACCCTAAATAATAATTTGGATAAAAATAACAATATTGAGATAGCATACCTTACAACAGATAATGAATCTCTAGAAATTATGATGAGCCCATCTTATAGTATCATTGAGTCGGATATGTTGTTAAAAATGGAAATTCATAGTCGGCGGAAATTGGAAGTCATTGTAGAAGATGATGAAGCTGCTTGGCTTCTTGAAAAACTACTAGCTAAATACCTTGACCATATTAAAATTAAATCGGCTCAAATGGGTTGTGATTATCTTATGTCAATGGCTAAGCTATCACACAAACATTTTTCCAAAGTGCTTTTTATGTTGGATGGAGATTATCAAAAGCAATTTCCTCGAGGATTTCATTTCATGCTTCTTCCTGGCCAAGATAATAACTTTAATCCAGAAAAATTATTATATAACTTTATAATTGAGTTACCTGGTGATCATGAATTTTTTAAGCCGACTGCAACAGGCGCACCAACCAAAAATTATTATGTTCAAAATCCACCAACGATATTTGATGGCGAAAAGCTTAGAGACAAAGAAAAAAAATGGTTTAATGATCACAAAGCAGTTTTTAATGATTACGATCTTGTTGATTATTGGATTCTATATAATAGTGAGGAATACGACAAGTTCATTGCTGAATTTGTTAAGTGCTTTAATAATCTAGCGGATATATTAAAAATCCCGAAAATAAGTCAAAGATGATTCACGAGATACTTTGTTAATGAGTTTAGGATATAAAGTCCTTAGAGTTCCGGCGAAAGATGTGCTGGAAACACCAAATGTTGTGATTGAAAAAGTTATGCACGCATTGGATGGGGATTTTTAAAGAGTGTTGTTAAAACTTCAAATTGATGACGAGGTGGTCAGCAATGATAAAGGTAGCCGATGTTCTCTACAATAAAAAAGGTAATAAATTGATTGTTGATCATCTAGAGGATGACAAAATTATCGCTACAGAAATCGTTCATTTTACTGTTACGAGCAATGATGGTAAAAGAGTTGAAGAAAAGGAAGGCAAAAGATATCAAGAGTACTATAGAAAAAACATAGGTACTGTAATCTTCTTTGAGAAAGAAGATATCGAAAAAAAGAAAATTTATAATGATGTTCGCTATCAGTTCAACAAGGAAAATATCACTACTCACTATGAAGAAAAAAAAAGCAAAAGGCTTAATGAAATTATAAGCGAAGCGCCAGAAGGAGAAATCGTAGAACAAGAGGATGTGGATTGTATTGTTGCTAAATACTACCATAAACTTCAAAATTTAAAGGAAGAGAAACAATTATATGAAGAGACTAGAGTCGATTTCTTTGGGAGAATTGATTTATTAACTGACTACTATAAAAAGGGTTATGAAGATTTTTGGCGCAATGACTATCATGAAAAGTTCTATGTAACAAAAGCTTCAGTAGGTTTCACTTATAAAAATAATCAATTCATTAATTGGAGAGCACCACAGGCAAGCTTATTTTATGAAAATGAAAAATTAAACTTTAATCGTGATAAAATGTTTCGAACTGCGACACCAATAGAAGCGGCAAAATTAGATAGATCCCTAGTATATGAGTCTACAGTGATGCTCAAAAGAAGATTCACAAGAAATCCTTTTGATTTTTCTGATCTTTACATAATGGGTGATGGCTTTTACAGCGAAGGTTCTGCAGATCCATTTTTAATGGAAGTGTTGGCGGATCATAGGAAAAATCATAAACTAAGTGACATCATAAAGTCTATTCAATCGAATCAAAATAAAATCATCAGGAGCGATCCTGAGAAAAACATAGTTGTTCAAGGATGTGCAGGATCAGGTAAGACTATGATTTTACTGCATCGATTGTCTTATTTAAAATACAACGAGTTTTTACCTCCTGAGAATAAAATAAAAATTATAACGCCAAGTACTTATTTTGATAAGTTCATTAATGATGTCACCCATGTGTTGGATATCCAACATGTTAAGAAACAATCATTGAATGTTTATTATAAAGAGGCTATGTATAAATATCTTAAAACACTGAATTATACTAAGAAAAATGATGTTAATGGGAAAACAACCAATGAACTAGAAATAAAGTATAATAAGATAGTCAATGATAGACTACGGAAAATTGAAGCAGTTAATGATGAAACCCACCCCCCGGAATATGAGGCATTTTGCTATTCTGATAATGCGATGACTGAACTAAAGAATGAATATGATAAATTCAAAGCATATATAACTAAAGATGCTGGTGTAGATTTCTCAGAAAATTTAATGGAGAATTTCGGAGTAAATATAAATAGTAAAAATATACTCTTAAAAACAAAAGTAGATAACTCGTTGCAGTTTATGCGCCATGACATTAAAACTTATTTATTGAAACTTAAAAGTGAATATGAAAGCGTAGTAAAATTATTGGAGGATAAAAATGCAATGTTTAAAGAGATGCACAAGCTACATAGTGCAGTATTAGTTTTGAACGATTTAGCAGGCTCCATCACTGATTTAAGTATCAGGTTTAAAAATTTAGAGAAGGATAGTTTTAAAATATTTAATGAGATAGAAACCTTGAAAGGACTAAAAGACAGTGCAAGACATAAAGATAAAATGCTTATACTTAACAAAGATGAGATGAATAGAATGATATCGGAAACCAAGGACAGAATTAATAATTTACGCACTGAAAACAAATTAATAGCAGTAAAGAGCCTAAAAGGTAACAAACTAAGGCGCTTATTTGAAAACTTAAAATTAACGATTAACGATAAAAGAATAGAGCAAAAAGAAGAAAAGATTAAAGAGTATTCAATGGAAAAAAGAGAAAAGGAAGGAAAAATTATTAATGGATTTTACTCTGAACTTAGAGAAATCGATAATAACCTAACGATAAACTACGTAACTAAAGATTATTGTGAATTGACTTTAGAAAAAGTAATAAGTGAAAAGATTGAAACATTCAAATTACAACATGGCATAGGAAAAGGAGATCATGAGAGTGATGAACTGAAAGATGTAATACAAGAAAAAAAAGTAGAGAAGATAGACATCTTAGTTACTGAAATTTTAAAACAATCGAGATTGCTTGATCAAATAAAGGGGATAGTATATAGTATTGGATCTCTGGAATCAAAAGGAGAAGTAAGCTGTGACAGCTTAAAATATCTTGCCAAGATTGAAAAAATACAGAGAGATACAAAAAATCTAAAGAATATTTCAAAGAAATTTTTAGTCTCCCGAAATGATAATATAGAAATCGACGAAGAAAATCTCGTAGTTTTAATGGAGATCATAGATGGGTTAAATCAAGATTTACAGAGGTTTAGTGGAGATTCAAAAAATGATTGTGATGTAGTCGAAGAAGAAATTAAAACAACAAAAATTAGAGTAGAGGTTATTGAAAATAAAATCATTTCGGTAAACGAAATCATAAATACCGTTCAATATCAAAAAAAGTTGAGTAAAGCTAATTTGCTGCTAATAGATACGTTTGAGAAAGTTTTAGATAAATTTAGGAATCGTTTTGGAGTATTGTCCAATTCCTTAATATCCGGTAAACATGAATTATTCCTATTATTATTTTGGATGCATAAATATTTTGGTGTTAATAAAAATCCCGATGGGTTTCTTTTTATCGACGAAGGACAGGATCTTAATGTCCGAGATTATGAGTTACTACGTAATGTTAATGGCGATGAAATGAAATTAAATATTTTTGGCGATAAGAATCAGAAAATCAACACTATAGGCCTGGAAAGTTGGGATGTATTATTGGAAAATTTTGAAGCCAATTACTATGAGATTAATGAAAACTATAGAAATACAGCCCAAATCAATGATTTCATAAATCAGATATTCGGTTATGATTTTCGGTCTATCGGTATGGAAGGTCCTGAGGTGAAACATATCGAAAAAAGTGATATAGCTGAGAATGTCAAAGAGGAGATGGAAAAGGACCAAAATACTAGAATTGCATTAATATATAATGATAAGCGGCAGTTTAACGAATATGATCTAGGATTTCTCAAATCATTTCATAATGTGACTATAGCAGAGTCATTTAAAGTTAAAGGCGTGGAGTTCGATGCAGTGTTTGTTTTTGATCAAAATATGAGTCGAAATCAAAAATATATAGCTTATACCAGAGCACTAGACTCATTATTTATAGTAAGTTAAATGTAGTGCCTAATGTTTAAATAAGAATATGAGCTCACAGGAGAACGGTTCTTTTGTGATATAGCAATAAAAACGTTTATAGCGACTAATTGAATCAGTTTTTTGTGATTTAATAGCGCCGCCGGTGAAAGGTCTAAACTCTTAGAAAGTGGTGATAATATGATCGATAAGAAAATTAGTAGAAAACTAAAGGTCAATCTAAATAGAAAGAATTACGTAGTTGAACCTGGTGATGAATATTATCCTAATGGTATATTTAAATTTCATATCACAAAGCTTAATGAGTTTATTGATAACTACCCGGAGAAATTTAAAATTGTAGAGATTGATGTTAATGAGTATCATAAGTATTTTTGTAATGGGAATATGAATTCTGATTACATAAAATCAGCTAATTTAAAGAGACCGGTACTATTAGCGGAAATTGCTCCGGATCGATTATATAATGGATATCCATCGATCACGAAGGATTATTACTCAAGAGGCTATAATTTGATAGATGGGCATCATAGATTGGCTAAAGCAAAAGAAGAGGGTCTAGTGCACCTTAAAGCATATCTCATCCCTATGGAGCAGCATATTGATTTTATGTGTGAGGGGTTTGATACCTATGTTGAATATTGGAATTCAAATCTAAAGTAGAACTGTACGGTATAGACGTCAATGAATTTGTCTACCAAGAGAAAGCGGGATCATAACAGAAGTTGCATTATAACCAACCAAAACAATGATAACGAGGTGATCAAGTGTTAACGGCTAATTTCAAAAACGAACAATACTACTCCCTTGATGAGGATTGGCATGGTCGTAAGGAAGAAATGCGAAAGCTTCTAAACAATAAAGCAGTATGTCCTCTATGTAAAGAACCGGTAATCTGTAAATTTGGAGATGAGAAGATCCATCACTTTGCCCATAGTCAAAAAGGGAATTGTCCCAGCATCAACGACACTGAAAAGCATATGAAAGGTGTAGGTTTGTTGTATCAAAACTTCCTTACCAATATTGATCAATATGGATTAAGTCACGTCAGTGTGAATCGCGTTTTTGAAGAGGAGCAATTTGTTGCGGATCTTGAACTTGAATTTAGAAATGGGAAACGGTTAATCATTGAGTACTATGGTGGTCACCTTAAGAAAAAAGAGATAAAGAAAAGAAATGACTATTATGAAAAAAACAATATACAGATTATCTGGGTCATCGATTCAGACTACTTGGAATACATAGATGATTGTATAAAACTCAAACCAATCTTTAGAAAAATGAAGAAAATAAATGAAGTTGACAAGTTTTATATTGGAAGCTGGAGAACTTTAATACTAGAAGAAGGACTCATTTCAGAGCTCCCTAATAAAGATATGGCATCCGGTACTATAATTTATTTCAATGCAGAGGAAGTTAAAGTTAGTATTTCCCGAGCCCTTTCGGATACTCATCACACCGGATTATTCTATCCCCGCAAAATAATAGAAGGAAGTCTTTCGGATGCTAGAATTACAACTGATCAAGAAACTTTTTACTTCGAAGAAGAAATAGAATTAGGATTGGCATTTAAAAAAGCGAAAGTTAAGCTTCAAGAGTTAGAGGACGCGAGGAAACTGCAACGCAAAAGAGATGAAGAGATAAGAAGAATGACCTTTGAGAAAGATGAAGTAAATTTACATAATAATCAGCGATTAAAAGATCACACGAACGGTAAATGGAATGGAAAATGGAAAGAGAATGAGGGAGTTCATAATATCCATGCAGAGAAGAGTAAAGAAGAGTTAAAAAAAGAAGTAGAAAGCAAATGGTTCCATTGTAGACGGTGCGGCGAGCTGAAAAAAGAAAAGGAGATGTATACGTACTCTTTTGGAAGTAAAGCGGGCGTCTGTAATGCTTGTGGAATTAAAAGATAAGTTACTCTGAGGAAAGATAAATGGAGGTGCTTTATGAAAGTATCCGTTGAATCTCTAAAAAATGCAGTTATTGAAAAGAAAAACCAACTTTCATATATTAATCTGGATGAAGATAACAAATATCAAGGCTGGACTCATGATTTTGGTCTCGTGCTACCGGATAAGAAAAAAATGGAACTGAACCTGCATGATACATCAGATCGATTCCTCCTTTTTGTTTTAGCCTCATCCTGGTCAAGAACCGGACAGTGGGAAAATGCTACTTTTTTTGTGACTTATCTTAAAGAACAAAAGAAACACCATGTTGAACATTGGCTTGATGAGAAGTTTGTAGAAGAAGAGAAGAAGAACAGTAAAAACGCAGCGAAATATGCTACTGCTCATTATGAGGGTATTGTTAGCAGGAGGAAGATATCATTCAGAGTAGATTTTTATGATAGTTGTATGGTACTGGCAAAGAATTGGAATCGAATTGAAGAACATCTAGAAAGGTCTGAATTAAGTAATGATTACCGGATTTTTATAGAGTACATCAGTAACGTAAAAGGACTGGGTGCAAGGGAAAACAAGATGAAAATTAAAATACCATTAATCCTTAGAGAATTAAGATGCCAAGGGGTCTATAAACATATTCCTGGAGAGTTTTGTTGTGTAACAGATAAGAGAGTGATTGACGCTGCGAAGAAAATGGGAATGAATGAACTGAAAAATAATACTTTGATTAATATTATTAAGTCCTCTGAAACCATTTATGATAACTTTGGAGATTTGTATGATATACCCCTATTTGCGTATGAGGATCTTATCGAGAAATCAAAGGAGGGTGAATTTTAACATGAAAATCGCCTTACTATCCTGTACTAGCATGAAAAAGGATTATAGCTGTAGAGCAGCTGAAATGTATTCCGAAAGCCCACGATTTAAGTTAGCATATGAATACGCTAAAAATATTGCAGACAGTGTGTTCATTTTTTCTGCAAAACATGGATTGATCGCGGAAGACGAAATTATTGAACCCTATAATGAAACGCTAACAGAAAAAAGCAGCCAAGAAAGACGAGATTGGGCGAAAAATGTTTTGCTTGACTTAGAAAAGGTTTCAGATGTAGAAAGGGATGAGTTTTTCATCGTTGCCGGTACCAAATACCACGAATATCTCACGCCTTATATTAAAAATTATCATTTGCCGCTGAAAGGAAAATCTCTAGGTAATTGGATTCCGGAACTGAAACGGCTGATAAAAGATGATGAGATAAGTAGTCAAGGCGAAGAGCTTCACAGAATGTTTAATGAAGCGGTTCCATTACACTGGAATGAGATTGATAAGCTTCCCTATAACAATGGTATTTATATTATGTTTGAGCGAGGAGAGCTTTACAAGGGACGTAATCGTATTGTTAGGATCGGAACCCATCTAAGGCCGGATCGGTTAATTAAACGACTGAAAAATCATTCCATCAATAAAAACGCCAATGGAAGTATATTTAGAAAAAACATTGGTAGAGCCTTGCTTCATAAAAAGGAGGATCCTTATTTAAAAATATGGGATAAGAATACTTCCGATAAAGAGATAAAAGAGGAGTATAATCACTTAATTGATAAGAAAAAAGAAAAAGAACTAGAAGAGATCATTAGTGATTATTTAAAAAACAACATAACCTTTGTTTGTTTTCCAGTAAATACGGAAAAAGAGCGACTTCGTTTAGAAGAGGGGATGATTTCGGTACTAAATCATACCGAGGATTTTCAACCTTCCACTAGCTGGTTAGGCCTAAGTAGTCCGGTAGAAGAGATAAAATCCAGCGGGTTATGGAACTGTAATGGATTGAACGGAGCATTATTAACGGATGAAGAAATGAAAAGGATCCAATGGTTATTCAATAGCCAGTCCGAAGAACCAGGGTATCCATCTAAAGAGCCCTTGATAAAAACTATAGATGAACCGGAGAAAGTAGTAGTTGTAGAGGAAAATAAAAGTATGAAACAAAAAAAGAAAACAGACACAAAAGTAACCGCCCATGATATCAGGGAATATATTGAGAAACTATTTGATGAGGCGAGGGAAAGTGGCTATCCTTATTTAGATCTTGTATCTGGGGACATTCATAAACAACTTAATATGAAAGATAGCATGCCTTCAGTGTGTAGCGTGATGTATCAAAAGATAAAGGACGGGGATGAAATACTTCATAGGACACCCAGTGGTTATAGCTCAACGATAAAAATTCGGTACTTTGTTTAACTTTTTAGGAAGGATCAATTTGATAGAAAGCAATGGGGAGTGATAATCTATGGCAGTAGAAATAGAGGGAATCAATAGCCTTGAAAGCTCGATGAAAGTATTGGACAAAATAGTTGGCTATTTACCCGAAAGGAAGAAAAAAACCAAAACTATTCCTAGTATTTTTAGCAAAAGCTATGATGAAAATTTTATTAGTGATTTTCTGGCTTATATTTTAGATCCCAATATAAATGGGATAGGTAATGACCCTTTAGTAAAGTTGATAGAAAACTATTGTGGCGATGATGAAGAACTCTTGAAAATTCTGGATTTAAAAGAATGTAATACCATAGAAGTAACAAGAGAGTTTACATTTCGAAATAAAAGACGTTTAGATATTTTAATTCAAATCAATAATGAACTAATTATCGCAATTGAAAACAAAGTGTTCTCTAATGAATCAGAGAATCAAACCTTAAGTTATACGAATAGTATTCATGAGAAATTTCCGGAGCATAAGTATCTATTTCTGTATTTGACACCTGCTGGAAAAATACCAGCTTCAAAGGATTTTCAGCCAATTTCTTACAGTCAATTAGCTGATGTTCTAAAGAGGGTAACTTTTGATTATAGAGAAGGTATCAGAGAGAATGTGATTTTTCAAGAATTTATCTTACATGTGGAGGAATATATAATGGGCAAAAGTCGAGATAAGATTTCAGAACATACTAAACTATACTTGGAGTATGAAGATACGATTAATAAACTCAAAAGTGCACATGATGAAGACGCGAAGGTAGTTTTTGAAGAATTCGAAGAGTTGGTTGAACAATTATTTAAGGATGATGAAACATGGGTCTATAATTTGAAACATGATAGAGGCTATCAACAAATATATAAGAAACATTGGAATCGAAAGGGTCTTTTTATACACCATGAGTTCCTTATATCTAGTAAAAATATTTTAACGGAAAATAATCTCCAATATATGATCGATGTGGAAGGAAAGGATAAAGAGAAATTTTTCGCTCTGTTTCATGAAGAATATGAGAAAATATGGGATAGTTATTATGAAAATGGTTTTAAATATCGACCAGATAAACGAGGCATTGCAATAATTTATAAAGAAATTGGGAATCCCTTTAGGCTGGATTCTGAGGATGAAAATAAAATGATTGAAGAATTAAGCAACTGGAAAATTATTGAGGAGGCCATTGAAAAAGCTCTAAGTAATTATTAGTTTTTACTGCTAAAACTGAACTTATAGGTAACCAATTAAGATTAATTCAATAGGGAGAGATAACATGTCAAACTACAATGTAAATAATATTGATGTAAAGTCTTTAGGCCTCACAATGGGACGGTTCGTATGTGAGGTAAACTGCAAACATCTAAAACTTGGAGAGGTAACCGATAAGTACTTTTAAAGAAATTTAGGAAAATGCTTTTTAGGATCGTATTCTTAATTTTCAAACCGTATCCTTTTAACTATAATAAAATTGGAAGGGTGGCATAAAAATCAGGTTGAGACATTAAAAATAGACTTGAACAACAACAGAAGGTCTATAAGTGGATTTATAGGTTTTGTTGTTCATATCCCTGGGATGATCGATGATAGATTAAAGTACAATTATTAGATCCAGGACTGGTTGGAAAAAATTAATTCTCAAACGCAGAGCAAACTGAACAGAATAAACGAATCAGAAACGGTCCACAATAATGACGTTCAGATAATTATAAAAGATGGAAAATATTATTATTCACCTGATTTATTTGATAGATCAGAGGAATATAAAGAATAACTAAATAGTGAACGGTTCTTTTGTAAGTTAGCAATACGAGAATTTATATCAACTAACTGAATCATTTTTTTTATGATTTAATAGCACTGATGTAAAAAGGTCTAAACTCTTAGAAAGTGGTGATAATATGGTTGATAAGAAAGTTAGTAGAAAGCTAAAGGTCAGTGCTAATAGAAAGAACTACGTAGTAGAACCTGGGGATGAGTATCTTCAGAACGGTATATTTATATTTCATATCACCAAGCTTAATGAGTTTATTGATCAGTTCCCGGAAAAGTTTCAAGTAGTGGAAATTGATGTTCATGAGTACCATAAGTATTATTGTAATGGAGATATGAATCCTGATTACATAAAATCAGCTAATTTAAAGAGGCCGGTACTATTAGCGGAAATTGCTCCGGATCGATTATATCATGGATATCCTTCTGTATCGAAAGACTATTTCTCAAGAGGCTATAATTTAATTGATGGGCATCATCGATTGGCTAAGGCAAAGCAAGAAGGTCAAGAACACCTTAAAGCATACCTTATCCCTATGGAGCAGCATATTGATTTTATCTGTGAGGGGTTTGATACCTATGTTGAGTATTGGAATTCAAAACTAGAGTAGAACTGTATGGTTAAAAGGTTTCTTTAATAAGGAGGGTACAGCACGCACCTGGTAGAGTGTATTGTCATAGATCCGAAGACTGAAATAGAGTTGCATAACCTGGATATTTGCAGAAGGAGGATGTTATGTTTAATGTTTTCTCTAAGGTAAAAAATATAATAATGCAATTTTTTCATGAGCGAGCAGAAGCAAAAAGGTTAAGAGAAGAAGAGATCAGAAGATTAGCAGCTGAACGAGAACAAAAAAGAATTAAAAGAGAGAGAGAATTTCAAGAAAGGATAAATGAATTAGATGAGGTAGAAAAATTATTTGATAAATCACTGGAAATAATGGGAAATCATCAAAATAACAAAAGAAAAATAAAAAGCAATTATGAAGGCAATCTTAACGATCAAGTTAGACAGAAGTTAAAAAAAATACCAATAGAAAAACTTAGCGATATAGAAAAAGGTATAAGAATTTCTGCGCTTAAAAAGGCTTCTTTTACTAATTTAGATCAACTTATAAGAGAAACCACCTATGGCATACGTCAGATACATGGGATAGGAGAGGATAATAAAAGAAAAATATTAAATGCTGCTAATAAAATCAAAGAAACAATACATAATGAAACCCATCTTGTTATCAATTTAAGAGATGATAGATATTATACGCGTGAACTTGTTAGATTAATATTTTTAATCCGAAAAAATGATAAAATGATAGAGAAAATTAGAGATAGAATTGCTAAGAAAAGAAATAAGATTACAACAAGTATTACTTATTGCAGAAAGATTCAAAACCCACAAGTTTGGGAAGATGAAATGGAAACGGAAGGATCTGTACTTTTTTGTGAATATAACAAAGTACATGTTTTTAGACAATCTATGGAATACCGGGAATGGAATCATGAGAATGCTCAATATTTGTATGACGGGGATATTGAAATGGAAAGTGTTTGGGATGATTTTGAAAAAAACTCAATAGCATATTATTCGACTATAGAAAAAATCACAGGAAATGCCGTTGCTAATGTAGAAAATACTGGGGGTATTCCAGATAGTCTGAGTAAAAAAATTGAGAATATCGTGCTGGATATTTCAAAACTAAAAGTAGAATTAAGACAATACCAAACTTTTGGAGTGAAGTACAGCTTAACTCAAAAGAAAGTTTTAATTGGAGATGAGATGGGTCTAGGAAAAACCATAGAAGCAATTGCAGTAATGGCTCATCTATCTTCAAATAAGCATACCCACTTTCTAGCGGTGGTTCCAACAAGTGTATTGATAAATTGGGAAAGAGAGGTTGCTCAACATAGTAAATTAGAAACGTATAAGTTGCATGGAAATGAACGTAAACGAAAACTGCGACAATGGATAGATAATGGCGGGGTCGGTATCACAACCTACGGCACGCTTGGAAGTCTCGGTATACCCCATGATATTAGCATTGACTGTCTGGTTGTTGATGAAGCTCATTATATAAAAAATTCAGATACAAAGCGTACTAAAGCAGTGATGGGAGTTATAGACAATTGCGATTACATTATGTTCATGTCTGGAACACCTTTAGAAAATAATCTAGAAGAAATGAAAAATTTGATTGGAATTCTGAACCCTAGAATTATAAATAACTTAAATAGTTTCGAAACAATTATCCAGGTTGATACATTTAAAAGTAAAATAGCAGAAGTGTATTTAAGAAGAAATAGAAACGATGTATTAAAAGAACTTCCAGATAAACAGGAGATAAATGAATGGTCCCATTTTGATGTTTATGCTAAAAAAGATTACTTTGCTGCGGTTAACTCATCCAAATTTATGAGTATGAGACGAGCAGCTTGGAGTAGCAGTGAATCAAATAAACTAAAGCGGTTATTGGAAATCTGTAAAGAAGCAGAAAATAATGAAAGAAAGATCGTTATCTTCTCGTATTTTAGAGATGTAATAAATATTATTCATGAAACGCTGAAAGATAATACCTATACGCCTATAACAGGAGATGTGTCATCAAAGAAAAGACAAGAGATTATTGATGCATTCAGTGAGAATAAGGAACGAAATATACTAATCTCGCAAGTGGAAGCTGGAGGTATTGGATTGAATATACAAGCAGCAAGTGTGGTTATTTTATGCGAGCCCCAATTAAAACCATCCATTGAAGAACAGGCAATAAGTCGTGTTTACCGTATGGGTCAAACAAGGAAAGTAATGGTGCATAGACTTTTAACAGAAAATAGTGTAGACGAGAGAATCATGGATATTTTAACTGAAAAACAAGAAGTATTTGATTCCTATGCAAAACATTCGGATGCTGCAGAACTCAACACACAGGATGAGAATAGTATTCATGAAGAAAAAATCAATACAATAATTAAATTGGAGAAAGAAAGGATCGGTAGTGAAATAGGTTAAAATAAATACTGTGATAGCGCAGCTTATTTCCTTATGGCTGTATCTTATTTAGTAGAACAATCTACTCAAGAAAGGAAGTTTCTATGTCTACATATTCAGAAAATGCGATCACCGGAAGAAGCAATGATTTATACACCCAATTAAAGCTGGATTTATTCCATGCAACAGAAATTAAATTCCTTGTCTCTTTTGTAATGGAGTCCGGCGTGAAACTTCTTATTAAAGATTTAAAGAAAAAAGCATTAGAAGGCGTGAATATAAAAATACTAACGGGTACCTATCTCGGGATCACAGAACCTCAAGCACTCTATTTATTAAAAAAGGAACTGGGAAATCAGGTAGATATTCGAATATTTAATGACACCAGTATTTCCTTTCATCCTAAGGCTTATTTTTTAAAATGGGATAAGGAAGGGGTTATTTTTGTGGGTTCATCCAATATGTCACGCTCTGCATTAACTAACGGGTTGGAATGGAATTACCGATTGCAAAAAGAAAAAAACAACGAAGACTTTCAGTCGTTTGAAGAGAATTTTGACGAGTTATATCAAAATGACAGTATACCTCTGACGGATGAGTTTCTCCGTAAGTACGCATCCAATTGGAAGAAAACCATTTTCAGTGAAAAAGGACACTTATCGGAAATTAAAGTAGAAGAGCAAAATGATAAGATCGCAGAAGAAGGAGAAGGCTACGGTGTATTGGTTAATGAAAATCTTCCGGAACCCCGGGGAGCACAAATAGAAGCACTATATGAACTGGGTCTTGCGAGAGAAGAAGGTATTGATCGAGGTTTAGTTGTTGCTGCCACTGGTGTAGGGAAAACTTATTTAGCGGCTTTTGATACCATGGATTTTAAACGGGTTCTTTTTATCGCTCATCGAAAAGAGATTTTAAACCAAACGGAAATAACTTTTAGAAGCCTTCGACCGGAAATCAGTGTGGGGTATTTTAATCAGTCGGAAAAAGAAACAGAAAAGGATCTGGTTTTAGGTAGTGTTCAGACCCTTGGTAAAGATGAATACTTAAATGAAAAGTACTTCAAAAAAGACACTTTTGATTATATTGTCGTGGACGAATTTCATCATGCTGCGGCGAACAGTTATCGAAAGATTATTGAATACTTCCAACCGGAGTTCTTGCTGGGGCTTACGGCTACACCGTACCGAATGGATAACCAGGATATTTTCCAATACTGTGATGATAACATTATCTACGAAGTAGATGTAAAATCTGCAATCGATAGGGATCTCTTAGTTCCCTTTAAGTATTATGGAGTTTATGATGATACGGATTATGATAATATTGAGCGAGTTGGAGGGAAGTATAAAACGGAAGACTTGGAAAAGGCCTTAAGCAAAGGGAGAAGAGCAGACCTGGTTTTAAAGCATTATCAAACCCTTGGCAAGAAAAGAACCATTGGATTTTGCTCTTCGATCAATCATGCAGAGTTTATGGCAGGATATTTTAATGAAAGAGGCATACCTTCTGCGGCGGTACACAGTCGTGGAAGTGAAGAAGACTTTGTAATGGACCGGGATGATGCCCTAAAAGCACTGGAGCGCGGTGAAATTAGAGTTGTGTTTGCGGTGGATGTCTTTAACGAAGGGGTGGATGTTCCCTCATTGGATTGTGTTATGTTCCTTCGGCCCACAGAGTCCTATACCGTCTTTTTACAACAACTTGGTCGGGGGCTTAGAAAATTTCAAGGGAAAGAGTATTTAACTGTACTGGATTTTATCGGGAATTTTAAGAGCGCCCACTATATTCCTCTTTTGTTGGCTGGAAAGAATCCCATGGAGGCAGTTAATGAACGGAAAAAAAGTTATATTACACCGGAAGACTTGGAATATCCGGAGGGCTGCAATGTACAATTTGATTTTCGATTAATTGATCTGTTTCAAGAAATGAAAAAACGAGACCCGTTAAGAATCCGAATGAAAGATGAATACTATCGACTAAAAGCGGAGCTTGGAAGAAGACCGAAAAGGATGGACTTAATGGAAGGTACGGATCTTAATCATAAGCATTATCTGAAAAAAAGTTACTTGGACTTTTTACAGGAAATAAATGAACTAAGTGCTGAAGAAGAGGCATTCCTAAGGACCGAGGCGGAGAAATTTCTTCGCGAGTTGGAAAAAACTTCAATGTCTAAATCTTATAAAATACCGACAATTGAGCCATTTACTCAAAAAGATGAGATGCGCCGCCAGGTTTCAATCGAGGAAGTGGCGGAGAGCTTTATGAAATTTTATAAAAACCATAAGCTCCATCAGAAAGACTTGAATAATAAGAATCATAAAAATTGGGAAACCTGGGACATCGAAGACTTTAAGAAGTTGGCGGTAAAGAATCCTGTCCACTTTCTTTCGAAAAGCTCTTTTTTCAGCTATGATGAAGTAAATAAGGTGTTCAGTTTGAAGAAGGAGCTTGAGCCATTTTTGAATGAAACACTGAAGAGTCATATGAAAGATATTTTAAAACTACGAAAACACGAGTATTTTGCGAGAAGATTTAAGGAGGAAGATTAATGAGCTGTTTGTTTTGTAATCTCAACAAAGATCAAATCATCTTGGAAAATGATCTTGCCGTTGCCATTATGGACAAGTTTCCTGTAAACGAAGGGCATATGCTCTTTATCCCAAAACGGCATTTTAAAACATACTTTGAAGCAACTAAAGAAGAAGTAGTGGCGCTTTACGATTTACTTCATGAGGGAAAAAAATACTTGGATGAAAAGTTCAATGCCGACGGCTACAATATTGGAATTAATATCGGCGAAGACGCAGGACAAACCATCATGCATCTTCATATTCATTTAATTCCCCGGTATAAAGGGGATGTTGAGGATCCACGGGGTGGAATTCGGCACTTAAAGGAGCAGTTGGTACCCTACAAAGGGTAGATTATTATATAATTAGAGCCACTGACGGGTTGATGATTGCAATCCGTCAGCGGCTTTTTATAGAGCGTTATCTAAAACTTTTAATAGTACATTTCTCATCTAATATACAAGTACATTTACATACTAATAAAAATAAAGCAATTTCATAGGTGAATCCTTATTTCTACTCGTTGTCATCAATTTCAACAGTAGAAATAACGGGTTCTTTTCCGATTTTATCCAAACTCTTTATGTCTGCGCTCACTCCCATAGCTTTGCTTTTATCGATCAGCCAATTGATAAACCCGTCGTTATCTTCAATTTCTTCATGGTAATCTTCCCGATCTTCGATCCATTTTCGGATAAGACCTTGTTGTTCCTCATTTGTATCGTAAAACAAAACAGCATAGGTCACCTTAGTAAGGTCGCGTTGTATCTTTTCGGTAATAATTGCCTGTACAGTTTGTCCGGACATTATTTTTCACCTCATTTTTACAGATTGCGATTTTGAATGTTTTTTTCTACATAATTATTTAATGTCGGGATAGCATCAAAAATATCATTGCTTAATATATCTAAGGGGAATAGCAAGACTAAAGTCTTTTGACTGAAGATAAAAACAGTCAATAAAGCCACTGTGACTGTCCAGCCGGGGATCCTTTTGCCGGATTCATAAACTGCAATTGACTGTCGGGTTGTACCGATTTGTTCAGCCAATTCGCTTTGTGTAAAGCCTAAGGTTTTTCTTAATGTGGGCAGGTTGGCAGCTAATTGTTTCATAATATGCTCTTTTTGAGTTGCATTAAGTTTGCGAAAATCAACAATATCCTCGATAAATCATCACCCTCTTTATTCGATTTTATAATTGTTGCTATACATTTATTATAGCATAGGAAAAGCATTAGATAAATACAAAATGTAAAAAATAAATACAAAAAGTTAACGAAATGACAAGTTGCTTTCTAAACAGTTAATTAGAAAGGCTCTTGAATTAATTAAACCGTAAAATATAGAAGGACTTTTATCATTTTTGTAGAATTTGTGAGTAATGGGAAAGATACCATAACATAAATTTAAAGATTATAGTAAGATATAAGCAACTATACTAAGGGACTGTGAACTAATTGGATAGGAGGATTGCAATGGAATTGGGATGGATAGACTTTTCGAAAAGTCATAAAAATAAAGTCTTGAATGTGATTAATTTACTTTCAGAACCCGGCGCCGTGGACGAGTTGGGAATAGGGACCATCAGAGATGGATTTGCAGATCTGTTTTTCCCCGGAACTTCTACCATACAGACACGGGCGAAGTACTTTTTGCTGGTACCCTATTTAATGATGGAAATAGAAAAAGAGCCGCTGGCAACCCCGGAAAAAATGATGGAAAAACTTCATCAGAAGGAGTTAAGCCTTATTGACCAGTTAAAAGGCCCCGGTGTAAAGGGTGTAATCGGTGAAATTTCCGGAAAGAACTTGAAACGAAAACCTTCAGATATTTACTGGAGCGTAATTCGAAAGTATTCTATATTCAAAGAAAACCAACTATCTATCAATAATTATTTTAGAATAGTCCATAAGCTTAAACTCAATAAAAAGAGGACAAGGGCTATGGGTAAGATGGAGACGGAGGAGGATCCCAATAGCGGAGACGACGCCAACGCTTATGTTGGTGAATTTTTTGAATTCTGGAATTTTCCTCTGTGGCATGAAAATTTTCGGGAGAATCTAACTATGGCGTTGACGAAGGAAGAAGCGGAATTTTTGAAAGAACGTATCCTTAGCACGGTAGGGAAAAGTCTACTGGGTCATGTGCTGAAAGCCCAGAATACCGATTTTTTGGAATATAAGTTTTTTGAAGATCTGATGGATTACCTCTCCAAAATGCCGCCCTCGATACAGTCAGATTATCTGATGGCAAAAGCCTTCGCGGACTTTATCGAAGGGGCCCATATTCGTTATAATCTGATACTGTCAGCTTATAACGAACCGAAGGTTCATGAAGCCTGGGAGCGTTGGGTAGAAGATATTCACCTTCACGGCAGCTATGATTTGGAACGGATGTTTTCTCTTTTACAGGTCAAAAACATGGGGCAGCGCAAGTTCTTACTGGATTTAAAAAGTGCCATGCAAAATCGTGATTACGAGAATATGGATGAAATCATAAAACAGAGGGAAATCCAACTGAAAGGTAAAAAAAGAGCTAAGACGGAAGACCCCGGTAATTTCAATTATAAAGAATGGGTGGGGATAAGAAAGCTTGAATATCGTTTGCCCAATACCCAGGTTATTATTCGGGATATATTCGAAGGGACAGGTGTGTTAAATGTTTAAACCGACACAAAACCGGATGGATTACTCAAAAAAGTTAGAGCCGCCTGCAGGGTATGAGACGACCTATGCCATTGGCACCACCTACTCATTAGACCTTGATACCCTTCTCGGTGCATCTATAGCCCTTGGGCTTTCCGATAGTGTTGATAATGAGCTGAGTAAAGATCCCTTATATGTATTGGAAGCGCTAAGAAAAATTTCCGATAAAGTACTGGTATTTTGTGAAGGCGGACAGATCAAAGCTCCGAATAAGTCCAATGCACTATACGCTTTATTAGAAAAAATGGTATTTGAAGTAAATCTAAAAAACCGCGGTTCCTTTCATCCGAAGTTTTGGTTTGTGAAATATGAAGATGATGACCAAAATGCGGTTTATCGATTGATGGTACTCAGTAGGAACCTGACCTTTGACAGAAGCTGGGACTTTGCCGTCGCTTTAGATGGATACTATAGTGAAGAGGAACAGACAAAAAACAAAGCCTTAAGTGATTTTTTAATTTACTTAAGAAAATCAGTGAAAAAAGCTACGGGAAATGAACAAAACCGAAAATTACTGAGAGATGTTGCAAAGGAGTTGGAACATGTTGCCTTTTCCATTGATAACAAGTTCAAGGATTACTCTTTCCATCCCATCGGCATACCGAATTATTCGATTAGTAATACCGGTTTGTTTGATCGTTATCATCAACTGTTTGTGATTTCTCCATTTTTGTCAAAAACCACGGTGGATCAGTTTAAAGATCAAGCACTCATCAGACCGGACCGTACGCTGATTACACGGCGAGATGAATTAGCCGCTTTAAAACCGGAACATCTGGAGGCCTACGGGGTATATGCGCTGAAAGAAATTATTATTGATGGAGAGGATGCGATCAGTGAAGACAGTGATGAGGATGCTGAAAAGGAATTGTATCAAAAACAGGACATTCATGCGAAACTATATCTTAAAACCAAGGGGGCCAACACCGACCTGTTTATTGGTTCCCTAAATGCTTCGCATCAGGCTTGTGTAAAAAATGTAGAATTCTTATTGAAATTGGAAACAAAACGGGGCCGGCTGAAAGTAGAAGATCTGAAAAATGATATATTCGGTAAGGAGGAAAAAGAAAATCCCTTTGAACGGATTACGACACTGCCGGAAATAGAAGAAGAGGAAGACAAAAAAGAGGATCTGGAAAAACGCATCAAGGATCTGATGTATTTAACAGTCAACGGAGAATGTATAAAAGAAGAGGATTACTATTTGCTTAAGTTGGTTTTTAAAGATTACAAAAAAACAGAGGAGGCAATATTTATTCGCCCACTCCTTGGGAATAGGGAGGAACCGCTGAAAGAGGAGGTATTATTTGAAGGCTTAAAAATGAATCATTTATCGATGTTTTTTGTAGTGATCATTTATGGAGAAAGGGAAACCTTAAAGCGGGTAGTGAAAATTCATGTGGAGGGAATACCGGAAGAAAGAGATAAAGCGATTGTTAATCGAATCATTGATAACAAGGAACGATTTTTACAGTACATTACCTTCATGCTGGGAGAGGATTACTTTCTTTCCTTCTTAGAGAATAAAACCTTTAATACGAACCAATTAATATTTGGGATGCAAAATTCCGTCCCGGCGATCTACGAGAAAATGCTGAAAACTGTAGCGACGGATCCGAAAAAGCTGGATGATATACAAAGATTGATGGATATGATTTCCGATGAGAAAATTATTCCACAGGAGTTTAGGGAACTATATGGAGCGTTTTTAAAGGCGGTGGGGAAAGAATGATGGATTTGCAGAATATCGAAAATGAAATAATGGAAGGTTTAAAAGATTTTCAGCGGGCCACCGTAGAACGGGTGGACCATTTATACCGCAATGGCCAGAACCGGGTGTTGATTGCTGATGAAGTCGGCCTCGGGAAAACCTTAGTGGCAAAGGGGGTGGTGGCGAAGGCTGCAAAGCTTTATCAGGAGACCCTTGATCAACAGGAAAATGAAATATTTAAAGTAGTTTATATTTGTTCTAATCAGTCGATCGCTGCACAGAATATACAAAAGTTAAAAGTTTCATCGGATATCACGGTGGATGGTGTGACTGATACAAGACTATCGATGCAGCATTTAAAGATCTTTGAACAGGAAAATGATAGTACAATAAAAGAACGCTACATTCAGTTGATTCCATTGACCCCCTCCACCTCCTTTAATTTAACCGGGGGGCAGGGAAATATGGAAGAACGTGCATTGATGTTCGCAGTATTAAAACGTATGGATCTCTTCGCCCCCTATGAAAAAGAACTGGAACGATTATTACAGCACAGTGCGAAAAAGGGATGGACAGCTTGGGGAAGGGAAAGCTATGAGGATAAAGTCAAGCAATGTGATGAAAAGAATAATGGTGAATATATTAAAATCATGGATCAAAAACTACGGGCGATGTTTGCCAAATCAACAATAGTTCAAGATATGATAGATTTCTTTGTGGCGTATCGCTATCAGTTGGAGCAGCCAATAAAGCCGAGTACGCTCATCCACAGATTGCGATTGATTTTTGCTCGGATCAGTGTGGAGATGCTAAAGCCGGATTTAGTGATAATGGATGAGTTTCAGCGTTTTCGATCATTAATCAGTGCTGACGAGGCCACGGAAACCGGCATTCTTGTAGATCGGTTCTTAAATTCCAGAGAAGTGAAGGTGTTATTACTATCGGCTACACCTTATAAACTCTATTCCACTTTGGAAGAGATCAGTGAGTATGATACGGATGAACATTATGAAGAGTTCTATAGAGTGATTGATTTTTTATTGAAGGAAAAACAGCAAAAAGAATTTCGGGAAGTGTGGAATAACTTCTCTGTAAAGCTAAAGGAGTTGGCGCTGGAAAACACCAGTATACTGGAAGTGAAAAAGCAGGCAGAGGACGCTTTGTACCGTGGGATTTGCAGAACTGAAAGATTGATGAATGAAAGCAGCGCTAACTATATTGACGACCAGTCCATGGATCAAATGCTGAAAGTTACAGAAAAGGACGTGTTGTCTTATATAAACGGGGAAAAACTCATGCAGGAAACCGGGCAACGCCACGGGATTCCCTCCGAATATGTTAAATCATCTCCATATCTTTTTTCTTTTATGGATCAGTATATGGTAAAGAAAAAAGTTCAGCAATACTTTGAGAAAAACCCCGATGAACTGCCTAAAGCCAATAAAAAGCACCTTTGGTTAAAACGTGCTGATATCAAGAACTACCGTCCTATCGAAGCTACTAATGCCAGATTAGAGAAAGTTAAAGAACGGGTTTTTGATAATAACGCCATGCTTCTTTTGTGGGTACCGCCTTCGATGCCTTACTATGAATTACAAGGCCCTTTTGCCGATACAAAGAACTTTTCGAAGACCTTGATCTTTTCGGCTTGGGAAATGGTGCCGAGAATGGTTGCTTCCCTATTGTCCTATGAATCAGAAAGGAAAACCGTGGGACGTTTGGCCAAGAAGAATAAAAATCATAAGAACACAAATTATTTTTCCTCCGGGAACAGTCGATTTCCAACACCAAGGCTTAGGCTGAGTTTAACCGATGGGAAGCCGAATGCAATGAACCTATTTGCATT
This sequence comes from Isachenkonia alkalipeptolytica, assembly GCF_009910325.1. Classification (NCBI taxonomy): domain Bacteria; kingdom Bacillati; phylum Bacillota; class Clostridia; order Eubacteriales; family Clostridiaceae; genus Isachenkonia; species Isachenkonia alkalipeptolytica. The sequence goes on along the minus strand of NZ_SUMG01000006.1, from coordinate 5,542 downwards.
GCTTTATCCATCAAAATATTTGGCATCCCTTTATGATCCCATAGACTGCATGAATCAAAAAATGTCTCTGGATGAAATTGAACGTCAGCTTAAAATGAATATCTCGAAGGATTTAAACAACTTAAAAAACAAAGAGATGGAAGATCGGGTAGATCAGCGTTGGTATTACCTTGCTCCAATATTTTTGGATCCGCCGGAGTACGTTAAAGAGTGGCTGGATAATAAAGAGCAATTGATCACTAAAGAAGGAGAAGACGAGAAAGATGGCGGCCAAAAAGGGTTCCATGGACATATGGAGCAGCTTGAGAAAGAATTTACGGAAAACAGTGAACGATCCCTTGGAAGGATGCCTGATGATTTGGCACAGGTGCTGGTGAACATGACTATCGGATCACCGGCTATTTGTGCCTATCGTGCAAATCGTAAGAACCCTATATATGCAACCCGGGTAGCAAAAGTAATGATCAATCGATTAAATATACAAGAATCTACAGCAATTATTGAATTATCCTATAAGGATAGTTCTACGGAGGCCCATTGGAAAAATGTGCTAAGATATTTCAAAGACGGAAACTTTCAATCGGTCATAGATGAATATACCCATATGTTAACTGAATCCTACGGTTTGAAGAGTACGCCGAATGATTGGAAAAGACTGAATGATCTTATGGTGGAGTCCATGGTGGCCCATACCGCCAGTTATCCCATAGATACCTATAATACTTTCAAAAAGAAAATACTAAAGGGATCGGGTAAGAAGGTAAAGGTGGCTAGGATCAGATCGAATTTTGCCGTAGGATTTTATAAAGGGGAAGGCGACCGAAAAGTAACGAATCGTAAAGACAGTATTCGAAATGCGTTTAATTCACCATTTAGACCCTTTGTGTTGGCAACCACCTCTATTGGTCAAGAAGGGCTGGACTTTCATTATTACTGCCGCAGAATTGTTCATTGGAATCTCCCGTCGAATCCTGTGGATTTAGAGCAAAGAGAAGGAAGAATTAATCGTTTCAAGTGTCTTGCCATTCGGCAAAACCTTGCGCAAAATTACCGGGACCTAACAGTGAAAGAGGATTTATGGAAGGAAATATTTGATGCTGCCAGGGAAGAAGAAGTTGAAAATCATGATGGATCCAGTGAGTTAATTCCTTTTTGGAGTTTGGCCGGAAATCCTGAAGTGAAAATCGAACGAATGGTGCCGCAGTATCCAATGAGTAAAGACGTTATACGATATGAACGGTTAATAAAAATTCTTTCATTATACCGTTTAACCTTAGGTCAGGCAAGACAGGAGGAATTACTGGAGCACATATTAAAAAATAGTGATAACGATGAACAGCTGAAAGATTTATTTGTAAACCTTTGTCCATTTGATAAAGGTGCAAACCTGGGGGAAAATAGTTAAAGAAATACAAAACCGCCTCAAAGCATCGGTATCTCCGATTCTTCAGGCGGTTATCTTTTTCTTACTCTATTTTTAGTTTTTCTCTGCACCGGTCCAAGTACGGCTTTCTGGCTACTAAGTAGTCTTTCCATGTTTCCATCCAATTTGTTTGTCCGCTTACCCGATGTAGCTGCCATAGCTGTAAAATTCCTTTGTTTTTTCGATGTCCCGTTCAACTTCCTGTAGTAGTAAAGTTTTTTCGATCTTGGACTTGGCACTTTTGAAGATAATCGTTAATTTGTTGGAATTTTCTTCGGGGATGCTTAGTTCAAAAGAATCGTTGTTAAGTTTCATCGCTCGTTCCATTTTATTTCCTCCTTTTAGGCTTTCCAGTTTATTTTCTACCATTTCATATCCGTTTCCCATGGCTATAATATTTTCCACTGTGATCCGCTCCTTTTTTTTATATTTGGTGGTTGGTTTTTATAAATCCTTTATCTTTAAATACATTATAGGATGAATCCCAAGTCTTGATAACGGTCGGAGGGCTATTTCTTAGTCCATCCTGGGGGTGGTTATTTCTCGGTCCAAGGGTGGAGGGAAAAGGAATATATTTATAAAAAATCAAGATATTTTAAAGGGATTTCCAGCTTGTTTATCGAATACCTTCGGTGATAAAGAATTTCCGTCGGAATTAATTAACCCGTTTCAAACAAAGGGTGAAATTTCTAATCAAAAGCGTAGTGCCCTTGAAGAAAACCTGAAAAGCTATGGTGTTTTTTACACCGAAGCCGATCTAGGCACAGCGGGTGCTGGATGGATACAAAGGGTAAACAGTGGCAGAAAGTTAATAATTAAGAGAACAAAAAAAGAAATCACGGTAAAAACTCTTTATAATATGGTGATTAACAAAAATCATCCTTCTACTACAAAATTCGCAACTATGTTACATGAATTAGGACACCTTTATTGTGGACATCTGGGAGCACCATATGATAAATGGTGGAAGGATAGAAGGGGTTTATCTTGCAGTTCAATTGAGTTTGAGGCAGAAAGCGTTTGCTGGATTATTTGTGAGAGATTAGGGATACATAATCCCTCAGCTGAGTACTTGAGCGGTTACTTAAGTAAGAATGAAGAAATACCAGCCATAAGTATTGATTCAGTACTTAAAGCTGTAGGCATCATCGAGAGCATGCTCCGCAATAAGATAGAACCGAAAAAAGAGATCATATTACAATAATAAAGATAGGATTCGTTGTCTTAGTTTTTAATACGTGTTTGGATAATACTATACGTTTAGGATAAGGAGGTCCTATGAAACTACGAAACCTTTCAAATCAAACCTTGGCTCATGGCGTCTTAAAAGAACTGAATCATCAGGGAAAACACTTTACTTCAAGGCCCTGGAATTATCGAAGGCCTGATACCACCCTGTGGTGGCTGGTGCCATCTACTGATTGGCCTGCATACCCATACGGAAAATACAGGATTTCAAAAGAACCTCAGCATGCATCTATCGGTTTTTGGGTGGAAAAAGGCATAAAAGGGTCGGTGCTTACTATGTTAAAGCCGAAAACCGTAAACCTATTAAAGATCGATGATCATTGGCGTTGGCATCATGTGATGGAGGAGTTGATAAATGGAAAGTTTGAAAAACGATTATTGGAAGTGAGGAATCAAACGAAGCTGCCTGTTTATATTCAGCTCAGTGCTCATTATGTTACAGGAGATTTTGAACCCTATGCCAAGAAGGTCAGACATGAGGAAGGGCACAGAGTGAAGTACTTATTAAAGAGCGAACAGGAGGTTGAAGCTCAAGAGTTGAAAGGAAGCATATTTAAAGGCTTCGACAAAACTACAAACCTAGAGGAGTTGGGGGAGAAAATCAAACAACTTCCGGACCTTGACTGGTACTGGATTGATTTTGAAGTCTATGTGCAGGTTCCTTTGGTATATTTAAAAACTGTAGACCAGACGGAGCACAATGATCTGATCGATTTTGAAGAAATTGTGGAGAAGGTTTTCGAACCTTTTATGGGCCTGGTGAAGGAGAAGTAATATTGTTTAATATAACAACTATGGTCATAAAACCGATAGACAGGGTTTTGCATAAAACAAAAAAACAACGAACCGCCTGAAAATATCGAATTTCGACCCTTCAGGCGGTTATCTTTTTCTTACTCTATTTTTAGTTTTTCCCTGCACCGGTCCAAGTACGGCTTTCTTGCTACTAAGTAGTCTCTTCATGTTTCCATCCAATTTGTTTGTCTTATTATCCGAGGTAACTGCCATAGCTGTAAAATTCCTTTGTTTTTTCGATCTTGGATTTGGTGCTTTTGAAGACGATGGTTAATGTAAAGAAAACAGCCGCCCGAAAATTTCGAGCGGCTGTTGTAGTTCACAGGTCTTTTCATTGTCTAGTGCAATCCGGAGTAAATCACTTCCCCCTCTTCGTTGAAGTAGAGCCATAAGTCTCCCCGGTAAATTCCTTCCTCGGGAAAGTGCTGAATCCGAGGAGGGTCGGCAAGGGACTTTTCCCACTGGAAGAGGACCTCGCCCTCGGGATTCAGGGTGTGATGCTCGGTTTCCGTGGAAACCGTGGCAAATCCGTTTTTGAAGAACCCATTTTCATTTATTTGTCATAATAGGCGTTAAGTTTTCGGTACAGGGTCATTCGTGGGATGCCCAATTTTTCTGCGGCCTTAGCCTTGTTTCCGCCGCACTTTTCTAAGGTGTCTAGAATCATCCTTTTTTCCGTTTGATATAACACCTCTCTTAAAGACTGATCTCCTTGGACCGGGGGGTTTTTCTTCGTGTGATCCTTAAGGAGATAATCGGGCACATGGCCTCGTCCCAGGGTATCATCCTCGGAATTAACAATCATGCGCTCAACCACGTTTTTCAGTTCCCGAATGTTTCCCGGCCAGTGGTGCCCCCGGAAAATTTCCATTACTTCCGGGGAGAAAAGCCTTAGGCTTCCCAATTGCTGGTACATGAGGGTGCTAAAGTGATTGACCAGCAGGGGGATGTCCTCCGGGGTGTCCCTTAGGTTTGGAACATGGAGATTGAGAACATTGAGACGATAATAAAGATCCTCCCGAAAGCTGTTTTCCCCCACGGCTTCCCCCAGATCCACATTAGTGGCGGCGATTACTTTTACATCCAGCTTCAAAATATCGTTGCTGCCCACCCGTTCAAATTCTTCCTCCTGTAAAACCCTAAGAAGCTTAGGCTGAAGGTGTACCGGGAGTTCCCCCACCTCGTCCAAAAAGATGGTTCCCCCATTGGCCAATTCAAATTTTCCCACCTTTCCTTCTTTGTTAGCCCCGGTAAAAGACCCCTTCGTATATCCGAACAGTTCCGATTCCATCAGATTGTCGGGAATGCTTCCGCAGTTCACCCGAATAAAGGGGCGATGGGATCTTGTGCTGGATTGATGAATGGCGTGGGCGAACAGTTCTTTTCCTACCCCGCTTTCTCCGGTAATTAACACCGGGAGATTGTTGGCGGAGTATTTTTTAGCCGATTCTTTTGCCTGCTTTTTCAGCGGGGACTGGGTCAAAATATGTTGAAAGGAATACTTCGCCCGGTAGATATCCGCGGCTTTCCTGCTATGTTGATAAGAAACCCTGTTTTCCCGCTCCTGATGTTCCTTCAGTTCATAAAAGAAGTTAAGGTCCTCGATTAAAATGATTCCCACTCCCCCAATCACCTCCTTCTGATGAAAAAGAGGAATTCGGTGGACAAGGGAAGATTTGCCGTTGTGAAAACGGTGTTTCTCTCCAATTTCCGCCACACCGGTTTTTACCACGATGGGCAGGCGTACGGAGGGATCAATATCGGAAAGATGTTTTCCCTTAACGTCATCCAAGTCCAGATTCAGGTATTGGAGAAAGGCATCATTCATGATGATCACCCGTCCGTCTTTATCGATGAAATTAATGGGAATGGGTAGCTGGTCAAAGAGTAAAGAGGTCATGGAGGCGAAAATATTCATAAGCTCTCGTGGTTCATAGATTTCCGGTGTGCGGTGTTTGTCAACATAGTTGTCGCATAAAGTTTTTATCTATGTATAATATTTAAATATTTTGCGAATGTTCAATCAACTCTTCTTCGTTCATTGGATTCAGTGTTACATAGTCGGGCAATTTCCAA